>JAYSYB010000574.1:0-26621 GCA_043716775.1 Rubrivivax sp. | reverse complement strand
ACGCGGTAGTCCAGCATCACGGCCATGCTCGCCAGGTAGCGGCTGAGCTGGCCGCCGCCGATGATGAGCAGCCGCAGCCGCGGCCCGTGCACGGTTTCCAGCGTGTGGCCATCGAAGCGCACGACATCGCCTTCTTGGGACGGCGACAAGGCCACCATGCCGGTGGCCATTTCCAGCCGCCTGCGCACCACGCGGTGTTGTTCGATGGCGGCCAGCAGCTCGCGCAGCTGGCTCTGCGCGCCCAGCGGCTCCAGCACGATCTGCACCGTGCCACCACAAGGCAGGCCGAAGCGTTGTGCTTCCTGGGCCGAGCTGCCATAGCTGGTGCTCTGCGGCAGGCGCGGCGCCAGTTCACCACGTTTGACGCGGTCGATCAGGTCGTCTTCGATGCAGCCGCCGGACAGCGAACCGGCCACCTGGCCGTCATCGCGAATGATCATCAGGCTGCCGGGCGGGCGCGGGCTGCTGCCCCAGGTGCGCACCACTGTGCCCATGACAACGCGGTGGCCACGGTTCATCCAGTCCATGGCGGTGCGGATGACTTCAACGTCCATGCTGTTCATGGCAATGCTTTCTCACGCGACGGTGGAAGAGCATGCCACAGCGCGGTCGGTGGGTTGATGGTTGATGGTTGATGGTTGATGGTTGATGGTTGATGGTTGATGGTTGATGGTTGATGGTTGATGGTTGATGGTTGATGGTCCGGGGTTGATGGTTCATCACACCGAACAGTAGCGCTCCTGAATTTCGCGGTCGGCCAGCAGGTCAGCCGCCCGGCCCGTGTGCACGATCGCGCCCTGGTCCAGGATGCAGGCGCGGTCGGAAATGGACAGCGCGCGCTCCACGTTCTGCTCCACCAGCAGGATCGTCGTGCCGCCTTCCTTCAGGCGCACGAACAGATCGAACATCTCGTGCACCAGGATCGGCATGATGCCTTCCGACGGTTCGTCCAGCAGGATCATCCGCGGCCGCGCCATCAGCGCGCGGGCAATGGCCAGCATCTGCTGCTCGCCGCCGGACAGCGACGTGCCGTCCTGTTCCATGCGCTCTTTCAGGCGCGGGAAGGTCTGGGCGATGTCGTCGATGCGCTCGCGCTCGTGGTGCCTGTCCTTGCCGGCGATCAACCCCAGGCGCAGGTTCTCGCGCACGGTGAGGCCGGGCACGATGCGCCGCTCTTCGGGCACGTAGGCCAGGCCCAGGTGGTAGCGCGTGTGCGCGGGCTGGCTGAGGATCTCCTGGCCGTCGAAGCGCACCGAACCTTCGCGCTTGGCCATCAAGCCCATGATGGCGCGAAGCGTGCTGGTCTTGCCGGCGCCGTTGCGGCCCATCAGCGTGACGATTTCGCCGGGCTGGACGTCGAAGGTCAGACCCTGCACGACGTGGCTCCGGTCGTACCAGGCGTTCAGTTTTTCGACCTTCAACATCGCTTCAGCCCTGGCCCAGATAGACACGCCGCACCTCGGCGTTGGACTTGATCTCGTCCGGCGTGCCCTCGGCCAGGAATTCACCGTGGTGCAGCACCAGCAAGCGCTCACAGATGCCCATCACCAGCTTCATCTTGTGTTCGACCAGGATCACCGTGCGCTCGGCCGCCAGGGTGGTGATGAGGTCCATCATCACCCGCGTTTCTTCGGGCGACATGCCGGCCGTGGGCTCGTCCATCAGCAGCAACACGGGCTCAGCCGCCAGCGCCATGGCCACTTCCAGCGCGCGCTGCTGGCCGTGTGCCAGGTCGGCGGCGGTCTTCTGGCGCAGATCGGCCAGGCCGACGCGCTCCAGCAGCGCGTCGGCGCGGTCTGCAAGCTCCGTCATCGCAGCGCGCGGCTTGAAGAGCTGGTAGCGGCTGTGGCGCATCTGCGCCGCGACGCGCACGTTCTCAAAAGCGCTCAACTGCTTGAACACATTCGTGATCTGGAAACTTTTCGCAATGCCAATGCGCGCAAATTCATGCTGCGCCAGACCGGTGATGTCGCGGCCCTGAAATTTCAGCGTGCCGGCAGTAGGCGCAAAGGCGCCGCTGACGACGTTGAAGAAGGTGCTTTTGCCCGCGCCGTTGGGGCCGATCACGGCGGCCAGCTTGCCGGTCTGGAACTTGGCGCTCACCGAATTCAACGCGACGAACTTGCCGAAGTGCTTGCTGATGCCCTGCACTTCCAGGATGGGCTCTTGCACGTCCATCGCATCCATCGCGTCCATCACGCAACCCGCTCCAGCCGCTTCATCAGCGTGCCCCACACACCCGCCGGGAAGAACAGCACGAAGACCATGAACACCGCGCCGACGATCGCCATCCAGTGCGTGGTGAGCGTGGTCGCCACGTCTTCCAGCGTCAGGAACAGCCCCGCGCCGATGAAAGGCCCGAAGAAGGTGCCCATGCCGCCCAGCAGGCACATCATCACCGCCTGGCCCGACTGCAGGTAGTGCAGGCTGTCGATGGGCACCACGCTCAAGTGCAGCGCGCGCAGGCCGCCGGCCAGGCCACAGAGCGCGGCCGAGACCACAAACACCAGCAGCTTGGTGCGCGCCACGTCATAGCCGCAGGCTGCGGCGCGTTGTTCGTTTTCACGCACCGCTTCGATGACGGCGCCGAAGGGCGACGCCAGCAGCCGCGACACGCACCACAGCGCCAGAGCCACGAAGACGAGGATGACGTAGTACTTGGTCACCGGATTCAGGAAATCGAACGTTAGCCCACCGACCTCGAAGGCCGGCACCTGGATGCCACGCAGCCCGTTTTCGCCGCCCGTCCAGCGTTCGGCCTTGTAGAAGGCGTAGTACACGATCTGCGCCAACGCCAGCGTCACCATCGAAAAATAGATGCCGCGGGTGCGGATCGCCAGGTAGCCGATCACCAGCCCCGCCAGCGCCGCGCTGAGCACGCCAATGACCAGCGCCAACAGCCACGGCAGGCCGCCGTGCACCATGCTGATGCCGGTGAGGTAGCTGCCCACGCCCAGGAAGGCGGCGTGGCCAAAGGACAGCAAGCCGGTGTAGCCGAAGAGCAGGTTGAAGCCGACGGCGAAGAGGCCGAAGATCAGGATGTTGATGGCCAGCGCCTGGTACGGCATCAGCAGCGGGAAGACGATCAGAAAGGCAATGACGGCGGCCACGCGGTGGCGGCGTATCAATGCGATGGCGGCATTCATCCCCGCACTCATCCCCGCGCTCATCCCATTAATCCAGCCTTGCCGAAAAAGCCCTGCGGCCGCACGAGCAAGACGACGGCCATCAGCACGAAGATCGACAGTTCCGCCAGCTCTGGCGCGAAGAGCGACGTCATTGCGAACACGATGCCCACCAGCAGCCCCGCCACCACTGCGCCGGGCAATGAACCCATGCCGCCAACGACAGTGACCACGAACGATTCGGCCAGCACCGAGATGCCCATTTCCGGGTTCACGGCGCGTGTCGGCGCCGCCAGCACGCCCGACAAACCTGCAATGGCGGTACCAATGCCAAACACCACCAGCCAGACGCGCGATACATCGATGCCCAGCACGCGGCAGATGTCACCGTCGCGCGAGCCGGCGCGCACGATCAGGCCGTAACGCGTCTTCTCCAGAAACAGCCACAGCGCCAGCACGACGACCGCGGTGGCGAAGATCAGGAACAGCCGGTACTTCGGGAAGAAGCCAAAGCCCAGATCGACCGAGCCGCGCAACACGGCCGGCGTGGAAGACGGCAGCCCTTCGATGCCGAAGAGCACGCGCATCGCTTCGATCAACACCCAGCTCAGGCCAAAGGTCAGCAGCAGCGGGTAGTCGATGCCGCGGCCGTACAGAGGCCGCACCAGGAAGCGCTCAGTCGCGAGCCCTATCGCACCCACCACCAGCGGCGTCAGCACCAGGCTGAACCAGAAGTTGCCGGTCAGCCCCATGAAATACAGGCCGACAAAAGCGCCGACCATGAAGAACGCGCCGTGCGCAAAGTTCACCACCGTCAGCATGCCGAAGATCAGGCTCAGTCCCACCGCCAGCAGCGCATAGACGGCGCCCAGCGCAATGCCGGTGACGAGTTGCAGGGCAAAGAGCGAGGGCGTGAGTTCCATGGTCGCTTGGGCGAGGTCGCTTCGCCGAGCTCAAGTCACCTTGTGGCCCATTTCTTCGCAACTGCGAAGATTCTTTTCATCGGCGTTTTCGATTGCCAGCACGCTGAAAACGTCGTACTTGTCCTTCATCGCCTTGCTCTTGCTTTCGACGATGACGACGCTCTGCACCGACTGGTGGTCGCATTTGCGGTAGCTCTGCGGGCCCTTGTACCAGTCGTATTTCAGCTGCCGCAGCGCCAGGCTGACGCGCACCGAGTCGGTGGCGTCGGCGTTCTTCACCGCCTGCAACACGCTCTTGATGCCGGCGTAACCCAGTGCGCCGTAATCCGACGGCACCGCGCCGCCGTAGGCCTTGCGGAAGGCGTCGTTGAATTTCTTGGCGCTGGGGATCTTGTCTTCCATGCCCCAGTAGTAGCTGGTGCCACCCAGCACGCCTTCAAAAGCTTCGGCGCCACCTGACAGGCGTGATGTGTACAGCAGCACCGGCGCGATGATCTTCGTGCCCTGCTTCAAGCCGAAGTCAGTCGCCTGCTTGGCAGAATTGACCAGGTCGCGGCCAAAGTTGCACAGCACCAGGATGTCAGGCTTGAGCGACTGGATGCGCGGCAGGAAGGCGCTGTAGTCGGCAGCACCCAGCGGGTGGCGGATGTCGGCCAGCGTCTGCACACCCAGGCTCTGCCCGGCGCGCTGGAAGCCGCGCACCATCTCGTGGCCGTAGGCGTAGTCGGCCGTCAGGTACACCACCTTCTTGCCGAATTTTGGGAAGGCATAACGCGCCACTGCACCGGCAGTCAGGTGCGGATTGAGTGCTTCGTGAAAGGTGTAGAGGCTCCAGTCCTTGGCCTCGTTGATGGTGTCGCTCTGGCTGATGCTGTTGAACAGCACCTTGCGCTCTCTGGTCACGGCGTTGATGGACAGCTGCGTGGCGGCGGACAGTGACCCGACGACGAAATTGACCTTGTCTTTCTCGATCAGTTCCAGCGTGCGCGTGGCCGCTTCACCGGGGTTGAGCTTGTCGTCGCGCACCAGCAATTCGCACATCTGGCCCTTGTGGCCGCCGGCTGCGTTCCACTCTTTCACCGCCAACTCTGCAGCGCGCACCTGGTCCTGCGCTTCGGCAGAAAAGGCGCCGGTCAGCGGCACCGGGAAACCTATTCTGATCGGCCCGCCCTGCGCCTTGGCGATGTGGAAGAGGGCTGGCGCGGCGGCCAGTGCGCCACCCGCAGCAATGAGTTGGCGGCGACGCGGGTTGGATGGCTGGCTGTGCATGGTGTTGTCTCCGTCGGGGTTTATTGATGTGCTTCTGAACCGTTTGCAGCGTTTCAGAAACAGCGCGCTTCAATGGCGGTCTGCTGCATGACTTCTTGGGCGCGGCGCACAGGGTCTATGTCTTCAGCCTGGCCCTGCAGGTACGCACCCAGCCGCCGCGCTCGCTGCACGATGGCCAGGCCAGCAGGCCGGCGTTCGGCGTCGTAATGGTGCAGCGCAGCCGGCGTGGCGTCGTGCTGGGCGATGCTGTCGGCCAGCGCCATCGCGTCTTCACCCGCCTTCGACACGCCCATGCCCACATGCGGGCGCGCGACGAAGGCGGCGTCGCCCAGCAGCGCGATGCGGCCAAAGGCAAGCTGCGGCGCGACCAGGTCGAAGATGGGCTGCAGGAAAGGCAGCGCAGTCTTTTCCAGCACTTCTGCAAACTGCGGCGCCAGCAAGTCGCGCGCGGCCTGGCGCATGGCAGCGATGTGGCGCCAGGACACCTGCTGCGGCGGGATGCCTTCGGTATGGTGCGTGCCGTCGGCGTCGGTCATCAGCGCCGCCAGTTCTGCACCGGCTGCTGCGGGCCGGTACCAGACAAAGTTCCAACGTCGGTGGCCCACATCGGTGCGGTCATTGGCGCCGGCCACCGGGTAGCCGATCAGCTGCTCACCATCGGGCAGGCCGAAAGCAAAGTGGTCGAAGAGCGTGGCCCGCGTGTAGCGCGACAAGACCGATTCTTCACAGACGCCGCGCCAGGCGACATAACCCGCGTATTGCGGCTGCAAAGCCGGCAACAACTGGCCGCGCACGCTGGACCGCAGGCCGTCACAAGCGATGAGCAGGTCGCCTTGCAGCACCTCGCCGTTGGCCAGCGTCGCCTGCACACCCGATGCGTCTTGCTGCGCCGACACCACTGCAGCGCCCAGGCGCTGACACTCGGCCGGCACCGCCGCGCTCAACAGCGCGTGCAGCCGGCCCCACGAGGTCAACACTTGCGGGTGTTGCCAGGTGCACCGCGCCGCACCGCTGCTGTCCAGCACCACGCGCGACTGCACCGCCACGCCCAAGGTGTCGTCCACCACCACACCGGCCAGCTGCAGCGCGTCGCGCAGGCTGTCGTGCGTGACGATGCCGGCGCCGCGGCCTTGCAAGCTGCGCGGCGACCGCTCCAGCACCCGCACCTTGTGCCCTGCACGGTGCAGCATGCCGGCAGCCATCAGGCCACCCAGCGAACCACCCACGACGAGCACGCGCGCCACGGCTTCAGCCCACGTGTTCCGCGGCGGGGAAGTTCAGTTCAATAACCACGCCGTTGGGGTCATCGACAAAAACCTGGTGCAAGTCCAGCACCGGCACCGTGCGTTCGCGAAATGGCACGCCGTGCTTGCGCATGCGCACCAGCGCCGCCGCCAGGCCGGTGCTGAAGAACGCCAGGTGATCCACCGCGCCGGTGCCTTGCAGGCTGGTCTCGGCGCGGTCGCCCAGGTACTGCTGCAGGCCGACGGGGTCGCTGCGGTCGATGCCGATGATGTGCACCGCCGCGTTGGCATACACCGCCGTGTCGCCGGCATAGAGCCACAGGCCCGGGAAGGGAAAAGGTGGGCGTGGGCCCACCGCCAAGCCCAGCACGTCGCAGTAGAACTGCTGGCAGGCGGGCAGGTCCAGCGTGCGGATCGAAAAATGATTGAGCTGCAAGGTCATGGGGCGGTCTCCTTCACGCGTTGACGCAGACGCAAACGGGGCGGGGCTGGCAGCATGTCGGGCACTTGCGCCAACATGCCGGCGATGCGGTCGCGCAGAAACTGGTCTTCCAGTGCCGCGTCACCCTGGCCACGGTAGCTTTGCTGGTACACCAGCGGCCAGATGCCCAGGTGGTAGATGAGCCCGCCGTGAAAACCCATCAGCAGCGCTTCTTCGCGCGGCGTGGCGCTGGCGCGCGACCGGCTGCCGGCAGAACGTCGCGCTTCACGCAGCAGGCGCGGAAAGAGTTTTTCCCGGACGAGCGCGAAATAGCGGTTGGGGATGAGCCCGTCGCTCAGGCCCGAATGCACCAGGATGCGCAGCCATTCGGGCGTGAGGATGGCGGCCAGGTATTCGCGGTAGAAGGCGTGCAACTTGTCCGCGACGGGCATGGCCGAGTCGTCCAGCAACGCTTCCCAGCGCGCGTCCCAGCGGCCGGCGATGGTCTGTTCGTAGACCCGTTCGATGAGCAGCCGCTTGGTGGGGAAGTAGTGGTACAGCAGCGTGTGCGCAATGCCGAGCTCAGTGGCCAGTTCGCGCATTTGCGCGTCCAGGCCGAGGCGTGCAAAGAAGTCGGTGGCACCGGCAATGATCTGTTGTTCGCGTTCTTGGGCGCCCAGGCGGCGGCGCGCCGTGCCGGGGCCGGCACTGGCGGTGGGCGTGCGGGTTTCTGCGGTATTGACCATTTGCTCAACTCTGCCGAGAGTGTTGAGCGTTTGCTCAATAAGACGAATCCCCACAAACCCTGAACGCGTCAGCCCTGGCTGTCGCGCGAAAGTCACCCCCCTCATGAAATCGCCGGCCTTCGACTACGTGCGCGCCGAATCGCCGCAGCACGTGCACGCCTTGCTGGCGCAGCATGGCGACGAAGCGCGTGTGCTGGCTGGCGGGCAGACGCTGTTGGCGACGTTGAACATGCGGCTGTCGCAGCCGGCGCTGCTGGTGGACATTGGCGGCCTGCATGCGCTGCGCGGCATCACGCTCAGCGGTGCGGTCAGTGGCGCGGTGAATGGCGCGGTAAACGGCGCGGTCACGAGCACCACCCTGCGCATCGGCGCGCTCACCAGCCACGCGGAGATCGAAGAGTCCGCACTCGTCGCGTTGCACGCGCCGCTGCTGGCGCAAGCCGCGCCGCACATTGCGCACCGCGCCATCCGCAACCGCGGCACCTTTGGCGGCGCGCTGGCGTATGCGGACCCCGCCGCCGAGTGGCCCGCCTGCGTGCTGGCGCTGGGCGGCACGCTGGTGCTGGCCAGCGCGCGAGGGGAGCGGCGCGTGGCAGCGCAGGACTACTTTCAGGGCCTCTTTGCCACCGCGCGGCAGGACGACGAATTGCTGGTCGCGTGTGAACTGCCGTGCATCACGGCAAACCAGCGGCAGCACTTCGACGAGCTGGCGCGCCGCCACGGCGACTACGCAGTGGCCGGCCTGGCGGCGTGCGCGCGCTGGCAGCATGGCGCGCTGCAAGACGTGCGGCTGGCCTTCCTGAGCCTGGGCGACCGGCCCATCCGTGCCCGCGCCGCAGAAGCCGTGCTGCAGGCCGGCCCGCTGACCGCCGCGCGGGTCGATGAAGCCGATGCCGCGCTTCGCAAAGAGCTTGACCCCTTCGCTGACCTGACCCATTCCGCCGCTACCAAGAAACAACTCGCCGCCACGCTGATGCGCCGCGCGGTTCAGCGGCTTGCCGCTTGATCGGATTGCCCTCAATGCCCACGCCTACCGACACACCACACCGCCGCATCACCGTGCACGTCAACGGCACCGTCACCGTCCGCGACGTGCCCTGCCGTACCCACCTCGTTGACTTCCTGCGGGACCACTGCGGGCTGACGGGTTCGCACCTGGGCTGCGAACACGGTGTCTGCGGTGCCTGCACGGTGCTGCTGGACGGCGAACCCGTGCGTGGCTGCCTGGTGCTGGCCGCACAGGCCGACGGGCACCGCGTCGATACCGTCGAAACGCCAACGCCGTCGCGGCGGTTGAAAGCGTTGCAGGACGCCTTTGTTGAACACAACGCGCTGCAATGCGGCTACTGCACACCCGGCATGCTGCTGGCCGCGCTGGACATCGTGCAGCGCCTGCCCGACGCCACGCGCGCCCAGGTGCGTGACGGCATCAGCGGCAACTATTGCCGCTGCACTGGCTACCACGCCATCGTCGATGCCGTGTGCGCGGTGCTGGAGCAGCAGCGTGCCGGCCGCTTTGCGGACGAAACCGAGGCAGCCGCATGAACCATCCCACAGAGATTCCGCTGCACCGCGACCTGTCTGCGGACCTGCCCGCCGTCACCGAAGACCAGCGCCACATCGGCGTGGCGCTGCCGCGTGAAGGCTCGCGCCGGTTGACGCAAGGCCGCGGCCAGTACATCGACGACATGACGCTGCCACGCATGGCGCACGTCGTCTTCTGGCGCAGCCCGGTGGCGCACATGCGCATCACGCACATCGACCGCAACGCAGCGCAATCGTTCCCTGGTGTGATTGCGGTGGTCGTGGGCACAGAGATCGCCGCGTTGTGCAAACCCTGGGTGGCGACGCTGGCGCACCTGGCCGGCATCAAGAGCGCGCCGCAGCATGCGATGGCCATCGACCGCGCCACCTGGCAGGGCGAGCCGGTGGTGGCGGTCGTCGCCGAGTCACGCGCCGTTGCCGAAGACGCGCTGGCACTGCTGGACGTGCAGTGGGAAGCCCTGCCCGCCGTGCTGGACACCGAGACCGCACTCGACGCGGCCACGCCGCTGATCCACCCTGAACTGGGCGACAACCTGTGCTTCGAGCGCAAGCTGGACACGGGCGGCGTCGATGAAGCCTTTGCCCGCGCCGACGCGGTGTTTGAGGAGACCTACATCTTCGGCCGCCACACCGGCGTGACGCTGGAACCGCGCTGCCAGATTGCCGACTGGAACCCGGGTGACCAGAAGCTGACGGTGCACCATTCCTTCCAGGCCCCGCACATGATGCAGGATCTGTACTGCCGCCAGTTTGGCCTGCAAGAGCAGCAGGTGCGCGTGCTGTGCCGCGACGTGGGCGGCAGCTTCGGCATCAAGGTGCATGCCTACCCGGACGACTTTGCCACCGTCGCGCTGTCGATGCTGCTGCAGCGCCCAGTGAAGTTTGTCGCTGACCGGCTGGAGAGTTTCGTGTCCGACATCCACGCGCGAGAACACCGCATCAAGGGCCGCATTGCCGCCACGCTAACGGGTGAAATCCTGGCCTTCGAGATTGACGACTTGACCGGCATCGGCCCTTTCAGCATGTTCCCGCGCACCAGCGGCATCGAAGGCAACCAGGTCGTCAACCTCACCGGCGGGCCCTACAAACACAAACACTACCGGGCGCAGCTGAAGGTGGTGTTCCAGAACAAGACGCCCACCTGCCAATACCGCGGCGTGGGCCACCCGATTGCCTGCGCCGTGACTGAAGCGCTGGTGGACGGCGTGGCCGCCAAGCTCGGCATCGACCCCATCGTGCTGCGCCAGCGCAACGTGATCCCCGACGACGCCTACCCGGCCACCGGTGCGTCGGGCATCAAGCTTGAAGTGCTGTCGCACGAAGCCTGCCTGCGTGAAGCGCAGCGTGTGTGTGACTACGACGCGTTGCGGGCCGAACAAAGTGCGTTGCGCAGGACCGGTGTCTATCGCGGCATTGGCGTGGCCGCACTCATCGAACTCACCAACCCCAGCGCGGCCTTCTACGGCGTGGGCGGCGCGCGCATCGCCAGCCAGGACGGCGCCACGCTGCGGCTGGAACCCAGCGGCGCAGTCACGGTGATGAGCAGCGTGGGCGAACAAGGCCAAGGCACCGAGGCCATCTTTGCGCAGATCGCGGCCGACGCGGTGGGCGTTGACCTTGCCAAGGTCCGCGTGATCACCGGCGACACCGACGCCACGCCCTATGGCGGCGGCACCTGGGCCAGCCGCGGTGCCGGCATTGGCGGTGAAGCAGTGCTGCAGGCCGGCTGCGCGCTGCGCGCCAACATCGTCGCCACCGCAGCGGCCATCCTGCAGCGCGAAGGCACGGGGCTGCGGGTGCACCGCGGCAGCGTCATCGACGCGGTCAGCCAGCAGCCCCTGCTGGACCTGGCCGAGCTGGGCAGAATCGCCTACTTTCGCAGCGACGCGCTGCCCAGGAGCTTCACGCCCGAACTGATGGTGACGCGCCACGCCGCGCAGCGCGACTACCCCTTCATCTTCACCAATGGCGTGCAGGTCAGCCACGTCGAAGTCGACACCGACACCGGCTTCGTCAAACTGCTCAAACACTGGGCGGTGGAAGACTGCGGGCGCGTCATCAACCCGATGCTGGTGGATGAACAGATGCGCGGCGCCATCGTGCAGGGCATTGGCGGCGCGCTGTTTGAAGAATGCCTCTACGACACCGACGGCACGTTGAAGAACGGCAACATGGCCGACTACCTGGTGCCCATGGCGGCTGAGATGCCCGACATCGTGGTCAGCCACGTGCAGTCGCCCACGCGCAGTTCCATGCTGGGTGCGAAGGGCGCGGGTGAGGCAGGGACTGCGGGCGCGCCCGGGGCGGTGATGAATGCAATCAACGACGCGCTGGCGCCGTTTGGGGTGCGGGTAAGTTCGCAGCCGATCACGCCAGAGAAGATATTGCGGGCGCTCGGGAAGGTGTAGGGCATACGCCCGATACCCGCAGCATCGGTGGGCTTGAAGGCTGCCCGCAAAGCAGTGCCGTCGCATCGTGCGGTGGGTGGTTTTCGACCCACAACAGTCGTGGGCCATTGCGATCCCATCGGCCGAAAGGCGCCTCATGCCTCACCGTGCGAAGCGTGGCCGCTGGAACAGCCAATTGCAAATGGATTGAACCACTGCCACGCCGGGTCGCCGGCGGGCAGCTCCGTCCATGTCGCAGCCGCAGACGCTTCGGCACCGACCAGGCGAGTCGAAGCGTCGGCGGTGTGTGTCGCCACGGTGCCGTACCGCACTGCGTGCACACCGCAGCGGTCTCGCCGAAGGGCAACGCACAGATGCGGGTATCGATGCCGATGCGGCGTTTGCGGATTGTGGTGGCGCCGACAACTCAGCCGCGCAGCCGAACCTGCTGCGGCCATGCGTGACGCTGCAGCGCCGGCAGCGCATTGGCTCAAATGTGGCGCATAACCGTGCAAGCCCCCGGTGGCAAGTGGGGGAAGATGCGCTGATTGCGGCGCTGCGATTGCTTAGAGTTCGGCGCATGAAACCCCACTTTGAAATTCCACCTGCGCCAGCATCCCTGGGCGGTATCGCCACTGACCTTCACGACAGCGTCGCCAAGCTGCCGGCCCATGTACAGACCGGCGACGATCCAAATGCCGTGCTGCTTGATGCGGGCCAGCGCATCGAGTTGAAGACCGGGGACTGGCTGTTCCGATTGGGCGACACCGGCCGCAGGCTTTTCGTCGTCCAGAGTGGCTCCCTGGACGTCGTTGTCCAGGGCGTGGGCGGACAGGAGCAGACTCTCGGCCGGTTCGGCCCGGGCGGCGTCTTCGGCGAGGTGTCGTTCCTGCTGGGAGGTGGGCGCTCGGCCTCGGTGCGGGCGCACGAACGCAGCGTGGTTGTCGGCATCGACTGGATCGAGGGCGACACGACGGCCAACGGTCGGCTCGGGCTGGCACTGGCCGCCGTGCTGGCGCAACGCCTGCGATCGAACAACGCGCTGCTGCTCGACTTGCTCAGCGACGACGACAGCGGTGCCGCGCCATCGTCGCGCGGCGTCGTCACCACCAGTCCGACGCTTACCGCTGATCGACCACAAGTCGTTGTGCGCGACGAGATCCGTCTATCCGACCTGCGCGACATCATCGACGGCCGCGTCCTCGCGGTGCGGGTGCCGGGGTGGTACACCTCGCGCCAGTGCCAGCAACTGTGCCGGCGATTGCTGCGCCATCCAGGGTTTTCGCGTTACAGCATCGCGCCCGACGTCGGCGTGCAGCGCGTGGGCTATTCGTACTTCGAAACCCGCGGCGATCCCGAGCGGCTCGACCACTATTTCGACCAAGCCGTGCCCACCATCGCCGAGATCCGGCGCGTGTGTGCGCCGCTGCTGATCCCCATTGATCGTCTGCGGCTCGAACTCGACGAACACTGGCCCGGTGGCGCCGGGTTGGCCAGCCTGGGCGGGCGCAAGATGTTCGTCGGCACCTCGCGTCTTTTCGAGGATGGACACAGCCTGCCGCCGCACCAGGACATCCTGGCCCGCGAGACAGATGACGAGGTGGCGACACGGCTGTTGGCGCAGATGACGGTCAATGTGTACCTGCGCACACCGCGCGGCGGTGGCGAGCTCGAGATTTGGGACCTGATCCCCAATGAGCAGCAGGTGGCTGATCTCTACACCGGCGATTACGACTTTCTCGACAGCAGCAAGCTGCCCCCCTCGGCAGTGCTGATCAAGCCCGGCGTGGGTGAACTGATCCTGATGCTGTCCAGCCGCGTGCACGCGGTTCGCGCCTCCAGTGGCGGCCCTCGGGTGTCGATGTCGTGTTTCGTCGGCAGCACCGGCGAGTCCGAGCGGTTGGTCCTCTGGAACTGAGGGTTGGCCTTGGAACGGGCCGATGGAAGATGAATCAGTGATGCGCCAAGTCCGAGGGCGAAATCGGAATGGCAGACGATCCACGCCTTGATGAGGCGAACGCCGAACCATCCCGCCAGCCAAGGCGGGCGCCGCATGCACATGTCAGCTCAATTGCCGCAGGGTTGCCCGTCATCGCCGGCGGCTGCCGGCCGCCTGCCTGCCTGCCTGCCTGCCTGCCTGCCTGCCTGCCTGCCTGCCTGCCTGCCTGCCTGCCTGCCTGCCTGCCTGCCTGCCGCCGGTCAGATCTGGCTGCCGAACGACGGCCCTCGTCGGAACCTGCTGTTCGTCATCGGCCTGACACTCCCCCACTGTCACTGATCCAGGTCCCCACCTACCCCCGTAGACCGACTGGCTCTGGCGGCCGCTGCCGCACTGACATGCGCTCTTCCGACCGGCGCAGCGCCACGCACGAAAATCGCTCATCGCCGGGTTGTGCCCAGCCGCCGTGGCGTCGGTCATCGCAAGCGACACACTGGCCAGGGCAAAAGCGTGGCGCCACGCCCGCCCGCCACCTCCCCACGCCAACCGACGCCAACCGTCGCGGCCGGCCAGTGCCTGGCCTACCATCAGACGCTCATGACCACCCGCGTTGCCTTCACGCTGCAAACGCCCGCGCCGCCGCCGCCCGGCGCGGCGGTGCCGCGCTGCGAGGTCTTCATTTCCTACTCGCACCTGGATGCCACCGCACTGCCGGTGGGTGACTTGCCACGCCGATTCCACGCCGAGCTGCTGCAACTGGCGCGCAACTGGCCTGAGTTCGGCATCAGCGAGGACAGCATCTTCTTCGACCGCAGCGGTCTGCTGCCGGGTGATGTATGGGGCGCGGTCATCGAGGCTGCTCTGGCGCGCTGCCAGGTGTTCATCTTTCTGGTCAGCAGCCAGGCGCTGAATTCGCGCTACTGCGTCGAGCGTGAGCTGGCCTGTGCGCTGGCGCTGGGCAAACGCATCGTGCCGGTGCTGCTGGCCGATTGCCAGTGGTTCGACCACCGCATCGCCGGTGATGCGCAGGGCCGGCGTCTGGGCGCGTTTGATGCCGTGCCCAAGGACGCGCGCACCCAGCCACTGCCCATTGAGCTGTGGCCCAACCTGGGCCAGGCCTTCACTGCCACCATGGCGCAGTTGAAGCCATTGCTGCAGCACCTGGCAGCCACGCCGCAAGTGCTGGCTGCGCCGGGTGGCCGGCGCCAGGTGCTCAGCCCGCTGCTGCCGTTTGCCTGCAATCAGGTGCAGCCCGAGACCGATTTCGACATCGGCATCAAGCCCTGGTCCAGCCGCGCGCTGCTGGTGCTGGTGCGGGGTGAATACGCCGACCATGTGCCCGGCTTCTGGCGCCGGCTGCGCAGCAAGAACTTGGTGGACGGCGCGGCCCGCCATGGCTGCAAGCTGCTTGAAGAGCGGCCGGTGCAGAGCTGGCCATTCAAGATGCAGGGCAGCGATGCGGCAATTGCAGACGCCGTGCGCTTTGCGCTGGCCGATGCTCTCACCGGTGACCGCCTGGGCCTGGCCGACGCCACCGCGCTGGCCGATGTGCTCAAAGCCGTGCCCGGTGTGCTGCCGCTGCAGTTGGCCGCGCCCGGTGGCGCCGAGCGGCTCAATCGCACGCTGCACATGGCGCTGGATTTCATCGAGACCGCGCCGGCCGATGCGCCGCTGAACCGCCTGGTATTGGCTGTGCTGGTCGAAGACAAGGCCTTGCTGCAGGCCGCCGACCTGGTGGCCGCGCTGGGCCTGGGGCACCACAGCCGCAGCCACGTGGTGGCGCCGTCGCCGCTGGAGATGCTGACACCCGACGACGTGCGCGGCTGGTACGAAGACAACACACTGGAGGGCAGCTGCGGCATTGACCGCGAGGCCCTGGTCGCGCAGGTGTTTGCCGGTGCCGACACCTTGCGCATGCGCAGCTTCAGCACCCAGGTGCGCGGCCTGCTGGCCTTGTGAGGCACGCTGTCATGCAGCCTGTGGACGAACCTGGTGACGCATCCTGTGACGCACCGTGTCAACGACCTGCGACCCTGACTTGGAGACCCCGATGAGCGATATCCCATTCGAGCAATTCAAGGGCCGCGGCCCCATCGCCGCTGCGGCCGGACGCGCGCCGTCGGCTGACCCGCTGCGCGACCCGGCCGGCTATCTGGCCAGCCCCGCGCTGGCCAATGCGGTGAACGTGGCGCTGGCGCTGGGCATGCCGTTGCTCGTCACTGGCGAGCCGGGCACCGGCAAAACCCAGCTGGCCTACCGGCTGGCTGCCGAACTGGGCTTCGACGAGGTGCTGCGCTTCGACACCAAGAGTTCCAGCCAGGCGGTCGAGCTGTTCTACCAGTTCGACAGCATTCGGCAGTTTGCGCAATCGCAGCTCAACGCCGCCACTGGCCAGCCGCTGCCGGCTGCGCGGGACTTCCTGCGTCTGCATGCGCTGGGCCTGGCCATCGTGCGGTCGCTGCCGGCCGACGAGGTGGCGCGCCGGCTGGGGCCCGGAGTTGCGGTGCCGCCACGCCGCTCGCTGGTGCTGATCGACGAGATCGACAAGGCGCCGCGTGATTTCCCCAACGACCTGCTCAACCAGATCGAAGACCAGGCCTTCCACATCGCCGAGCTGGGCGAGCGCTTTCAGGCGCCGCAGGCGCTCAAGCCAGTGGTGGTAATCACCAGCAATTCAGAGAAGCAGCTGCCCGAGCCATTCTTGCGCCGCTGCGTCTACCACCACATTGAATTCCCCAGCGACGAGACCGAGCTGCAGGAAATCCTGGGTGCGCGGCTGTCGCGCCTGCGGCTTGAGGGTCGGGCCTTCGACGATGCGCTGGCCTTCTTCTTTAAGCTGCGCAAAGACCCACGCATCACCAAGAAACCGTCAACGTCCGAGTTGCTGGATTGGCTGCGCGCGCTGCACCTGGCCCGCGCCGATGCCGACCTGGCGCTGGCTGATCAACCGGTGGTGGCGCAAGCCGCGCTGGCCAGCCTGATGAAGACACGTGAAGACCAGAACCACGCGCTGAGCCTGCTGGCCGGCTGAGGCCGCCTGCCCTGCCACCCCGCACCGGTTGCACGCTGTGAGCGCCACGTCCCAGCCCGGCCCCGGCAACAGCATCGGCACACTGCTGGCGCTGTGGCTGCAGCAGCTGGATGCAGCGGGCTTTCGCGTGGGCGTGCGGGAGCGGCTGCTGGTGCAGGCGCACCTGGCACAGCGCGCTGCCACCAACCAGTGGGCCGGTGATGCGCAGTCGGTGCTGGCCGGCGTGGCGCCGCTGCTGTGCACCTCGCCAGCGCAGCAGGCCCGGTACGCTGAGCTGCTGCCGCGCTTTGTGCTGGCCCAGGAAGACGGTGACGCACCGACAGTGGCTGCCAAAGCGGCGCGCCGCCGGCCGGCCGGGCTGCTGCGTTGGTGGTCGCGGCCAGAGGCGCCGGCCGCACTGGCCGCACTGGCCGTCGCCATCCTGGCACTGGGCTTGCTGGCCTGGCTTGTCGGCCGTGGCGTGCAACCGCCACCGCCACCACCACCGCCTGCAGCTTCGGCAGTGGCGCCGGCGGTCGCCCCGCAAGCCGACAACGCCGCGTCGCAGACCGGCGTGCTGGTGGTGGCACGGCCGCTGGTGGTGCAGCCAGCGCTGCAGCAGCGGCCCGCCTGGGCCGGCCCGCTGCGCACCGGCTTGATCGGCCTGACCGTGCTGGCCACACTGGCCCTGGCCTGGGCTGCCTGGCAGCGCCGCCAGCGCCAGGCGGTGCTGGCCCAGACCCGCACAGCCGAGGCGGTGGACGAGCACCTGCTGCGGGCCGGTGAACGCATTCCCTTGCGCCCGCACCCGGCGCTGGCGCGCAGCGTGGTGCGCGCCCTGCGCCAGCGCGTGGCCGGCGAGGTGCAGGTGCTGGACACCGCCGCCACGCTGCGCGCCACGGTGCAGGCCGGCGGTGTCGTGCGCCCACGCTGGCGCAGTCAGAACCGCACGCCCGAGTACCTGGTGCTGGTGGACCGTCGCCACCCGCGTGACCACACCACCTGCCACCAGCTCGACGTGCTGGCCGCGCTGGCCGATGCCGGCCTGGGCACCCATGTCTGGCTGTTCGAGGGCTCGCCCGAGCATGGCTGCTGGCCGCTGCGCGCCGGCGATGGGCAACCGCCGCGCGGTGGCATCGGCCAGCCATTGCGCACCGCCTTCGGCGAGCTGGCCGCGCGCCACAGCGGCCAGCGCCTGTTGGTGTGGGGCGATGCCGGTGCGTTGCAAGACCCGGTCACTGGCGCCCCACGCCCCTGGGCCCGGGCATTGCCGCTGCTGGCTGAGCAGGCCTGGCTCACGCCACTGCCGCTTAGCGCGTGGGGTGCGGCCGAAGATGGCGTCAGCGCGCAGGGCTTCTTGCTGCTGCCTGCCCAGGCCGGCGCACTGGTCACGCTGGCCGGTTGGCTGACCAGCGAGCGTGCCGCGCTCAGCGTGCCGACCGACTGGCCGCTGGCCTACCCCGCGCTGCTGCGCGACGACCCGCTGTCCTGGGTCAGCCGCGCCGTGCCACCACCGCCTGCCGAGTTCGACACGCTGATGTTCCAGCTGCGCAGCAGCCTGGGTGTGCAGCGCCATGCCTGGCTGTGCGGCTGCGCGGTGTTCCCGGCGCTGTCACCCACCCTCACGCTGGCGCTGGGGCGCGAGGCCTTGCAGCTCGATGGCGAGGCGCTGGCGCTGGGCTACACCGCGCTGGCCGCGCTGCCCTGGTTCCGCCATGGCCGCATGCCCGACTGGCTGCGTGAACGCCTGCTCGACGAACTGCCACCCGAGCAGCAGCCCGCGCTGCGCGCGGTGATCGACAAGCGCCTGGCTCAGGCACTGCAGGCCACCCCCGGTGACGAGATGGCGCGCGTGGCCACCCAGCGCCAGCGCGCCTGGCTGCACCGGGCCGACGGCGCGGCGCAAGACGTGCTGCTGGCGCAGTTTCTCGGCGCTGGCCAGGCCAGCCGGCTGATGCAGCGCCTGCCCCAGCCGCTGCTGCGTGCACTGTTCCGCGGCGGCCTGCCGCTGCGTGGGCCCCGGCCGCTGGTATGGGCGCTGGCCGCGCTGGCGGTGCTGCCCGGGCTGTGGGCTGCATCGCCAGCCTGGCCGGGGTTTGACAGCAGCGTGTCCCAACCCGCGCTGGCAGCGGTGGGGCCGCTGGTCAATCCGCCCGGCAGTGCCGCTGGCCGTGGTGGCCAGCGCCTGGCCTTCAGCTCCGACGGCCGCTTGCTGGTGGGCGACATCGGCGGCCAGATCGAGCCCATCCTGGGCGTGTGGGACGCGCGCAGCGGCCTGGCGCTGGCGCTGACTGGTGTGGACCTGGATGTCGGCGTGCAGCCCGCGCAGCAGACCGACGCCCTCCACCCGCTGGGCAGCCACCGGGCGGTGGTCGATGGCCAGGGCAGGGTGCTGCTGCAGGACGCACAGGGCCAGGTAGTGGGTGCGCCGCTGGCCATGTCCGGCGGGACTGCCGTGGCGCTGGCCTTCTCGCCCGACGGCCAGCGGCTGGCGGTGCGCATGGCCGATGCATCGGTGCAGGTGTACGGGGCGGCCTGGGGCACCCGGCTTGAGATGCTGGCCTGTGACAGCGTGACCCTAAGCGCCAGCAGCATGTTGGGCAGTGTGCTGGTCGAAACGTCAGACGACACCCTGCCTGCACCCCCCACGGTGGCCGCTTACACCGAGACCGCCTGGCGCAACCTGCATGGCCGCGTGCCGCCGCCGCCGGGGCAACCTGCCAACGGGCCCGGTGCGCAGCGCCTGGCCGACGAACTGGCACGCCGTGCGTCGGCGATGGGCGCGACTGGCCAGGCGCCGCTGGACCGCATCTACGAGGCACTGCAGACTGTGCGGCGCGACGAGACCCTTGGCGATGCAGTGGTGTTCAACACCTGCAACCTGCCGCAAGCCGACCCCCCCGTTGCTGCCAACGTGCGCAACACCAGCCTGGCACCCTACCCACCCGCAGTGCCACAGGTGCCCGGTCTGTCGGCCGCCCAACTGCGCCAGATCGACGACCTGGTGGCTGCGCTGTTCGCTGGTGGCGACGCGGCGCAGCGCCGTGCCGCCGCGCAGGGGCTGCTGCGCAACCGCACGCTGTTCAGTGATGCCGTGCCCTTGGCGCTATCCCGTGCGGTGGCGCTGACCCAAGGCGAGGCGCCGGCCGGGGTGGACGCACTGGGCGGCATCGAAAACGCGCTGCTGCTGGCCAACGCTGCCTGGCCCGCCACACTGCGGCGTGAGACTGCTGCCCTGACCGCCATTGCCAACCACGCTCGGGTGGCTGGCGGGCTCAGCGGCGATCTGCTGCAGCAGGTGCAGGCCAGGGCCAAGCGCGCGGTCACGAGCCCACCGCGGGTGTGGGTGCAGATCGCCAATGATGCGCAACAGCGCCCGCTGGCAAACCAATTGGTGGCTTTGCTGCGCAGCCGAGGCATCAACGCGCCTGGCATCGAAGTGGTGCCCAATAGCAAGGCACCGCTTACCGAACTGAGGGTGCAAGGCCTCAGCGACCGCCGCCTGGGCTTCGAGACCGCGCAGGCGCTGGCCGACGTGCTGGGCGCCGCGCCGACACTCACCCGCATTGCCGCCGGCGGCAAGGGCATTAACAACGACACCTACGAGCTGTGGTTGGACCCGGGGCTGTGCGCCCCGGGCGGCCGCCATGTGCCGGCCTGCGGCATGGTGGCGCCGCCAGCCACGCTGCTATCCACGCCGCCATCCGCGCCGCCACCCAAGCTGCAACTGCCATTGGCAGAGACGGTGCGCAATGCGGTTCGCAACGCCGGGTCAGCGCCCTTGCCGGCCGCAGGCGCCAGCGGGGTGTCCAGCACCGCCAACGCCGGTGAGCCGGTGGATGTGTTGGCGGGTAGCCTTCCGCAACAACAGCAGCAGCAGCAACAACAGCAACAGCAGCAACCACTGCAGCAAGAGCAACCGCCATCGCCGCTCGTGGCAAGAATGGGGGCAGCCGCAGCCGCAGCGGCCGCTGCGGCTTCGGCCGAGGGCCTGGACCTTGCCAACGTGCCAGTGCGCATCGTCGTTTGTGAGCCACCAATCCGGGAATCTGCGGTCACTGAGGGTTTGCGCGTTGCGCAGCAGGTCCGCCGGGCGGCGGTGGCTTTGGGGCATCGCGTCGCGCAAGACACCCGCCAAGTGGCGGCGGCAGATTACACGTTGGAGCGCGGCCGTGGCCTGACCATCAGCTACACCGGTAGCAGCCGGGCAGTGCTGATCGCAGCTCGGCGGCTGGCTTTCGACAGTGCCGTGCGCAGCCTCGGGTTCTCCGCCACCGACCCCGCTGTCAGCGCGCGCTCTGCAGCCGATGAAGTTGTGCTCACCATCTGCGGACTGCCCAACAGCACGCCTTCACAACAGCGCAAGTAGCATCTTCTTGTCTTACGCAGGCGCCGCCCGGCACTGGCGCAGGCCCGGCTCACGCCACGCTGTTGACCTGGTTGAACATCTTGCAGGCCTGCG
The DNA here is from genome assembly GCA_043716775.1 of Rubrivivax sp. Lineage (GTDB taxonomy): Bacteria > Pseudomonadota > Gammaproteobacteria > Burkholderiales > Burkholderiaceae_C > Rubrivivax. Next base: position 5,550 of record JAYSYB010000574.1, on the reverse strand, counting down.
CAAACACTGCACCGGCCAGCCGGCCCCGCGGGTGCGGCGTGGCGCCCCGGCGCAGCGCCAACCGATAAGCCAAACAGGTCGGCGGCGTTGTGGGCAGCCGTCACCACGGGCAAGCCGATGACCAGATCGGTGCGGGCATCAGCGCGACTTCTTTCTCGTGTGCGCCACACAGCCGACGTGGGTGGTCGATGAGATGTCAGAAAGCTGCTGCTCACCATCGACTGTTCATGACCGACTCCTGGCATTGAGTTAAGGGCGGCAGCTTGCCAAAGTGGACAACTGACCGCCTCTTCGTCGATGCGCTCGTCACGGAGTTCGGATGGAGTGCCCCGCAGTCCTCGCAACAGCGAGAGCAAACTCGGTGTGAACCTGCTCCGAACTGTCTCAATTCCTCTCACATGAAAGAACCCACCATGATCCTCGTCCACCACCTCAACGATTCCCGCTCGCAACGTGTGCTCTGGCTCCTGGAAGAACTGGGCGTCCCCTTTGAAATCCGTCACTACACGCGCAATGCCACCACGCGCCTGGCGCCGCCTGAATTGCAGGCGGTGCACCCACTGGGCAAGTCGCCCGTGGTGGAGGCCGACGGTTTGAAGCTGATCGAATCGGGCGCCATCGTCGATTACTTGATTCGCCGCCACGGCGCCGGGCGCTTTCGGCCGGTGCCGGACACCGCCGACTTCGAGAGTTACCAGCAATGGCTGCACTACGCCGAAGGCTCGGCGATGTTGCCGCTGTTGTTGAAGCTGTACGTCTCGCGCCTGGGTGACGCCGGTGCACCGCTGTGGCCGCGCATCGACAGTGAACTGGCCAACCACCTGGGTTTCGTGGACCGCGCTCTGGCGGGCCGCGACTGGCTGCTGGGCGACACGCTCAGTGGCGCCGACGTGCAGATGAGCTTTGTCGGCGAAGCCGCTCGCGGCTTGCGCGCCAGCTACCCGAACATCGACGCCTGGGTGCGTCGTTTCCAGCAGCGGGCCGCCTACCAGCGTGCGCTGGAGCGGGGTGGGCCGTATTCGATGGCGGTCTGAACCTTCAACGAGCAGCAGGCGCTGCGGGCTGACTCTTGAAGTGAGCGAAGTAAGCGAAGTAATGGGCCAGATTCAGCAGCACGTCGTCCGGCATGCCGCGCAACACGGCGGTCATCGCGGTGTCGCGGCCGGCTGCAGGATTGTCGCGATACATCTTCATCGTCGCGACCAGATACTCCTCGCTTTGCGCCGCCAATCGCGGCACCTGGTTCTGGCCTGTGTAGCCGGGCAGGTGGCAGGTGCCGCAAAGGGCCCGGCGCGAGACCTCGGCGCCGGCGCGCAGCCGGTCAGCTGCGGCGTGCCGGCGGCTTGCCCTCAGATCGGCTTCAACGCACCCTTGAAGCGTTCCTTCAAGGCCGCATGCCCGAGCGGCGGGAAGTCGATGGTTGCTTCAGGCACCGCGTGTTCAGGCACCGCGTCCAGCAGGTGGCGGATCATCGCCAGCCGCCCGCGGCGCTGGTCATTGAAGTCCACGAGCGTCCACGGCGCCTGCTTGCTGTGCGTAGCGTCCAGCATGGTCTGGCGGGCGGCGCTGTAGTCGGCGTACCTCTCGCGCGCTTTCAGGTCGATGGGGCTCAGCTTCCAGCGCTTAAGCGGGTCGGCCAGGCGTTCTGCGAAACGCTCTTCCTGCTGCGCCTGGTCCACCGTGAGCCAGTACTTGAAAAGCAGCAGGCCGTCGTCGACCAGCATCTTCTCGAACACCGGCGCCTGCTTCAGGAAGGAGTCGGTCTCGGCTTCGGTGCAGTAGCCCATGACGCGTTCGACGCCGGCGCGGTTGTACCAACTGCGGTCCAGCAGCACGATCTCACCGGCCGCCGGCAGGTGCGGCACATAACGCTGAAAGTACCACTGCGTGCGCTCGCGGTCGGTGGGCTTGGGCAGCGCCACGACACGGCATTGGCGCGGGTTCAGCGTTTCGGCAATGGCCGCGATGACACCGCCCTTGCCGGCGGTGTCGCGCCCTTCAACCACCACCACCAGGCGCTGGCCGGTGTGTTGCAGCCACCGTGCCACGTCGTTGAGCTGCAGCTGCAGCGGCGCCAGTTTCTCCAGGTACTCGGCCTTGCCGAGCTTGGCCGACTTGCCGGCGCCCTTTTTTTGCGCTTTGTCTTTGCCCATGAATTGCCTTTTGCTGCAGCGTGTGGTCGGGCAGGGCCACCGGCCCCGCAGAAACCGCGAGTCTGGCCGCGCGCGCAACCCACGGTCAAGTCATGACATCGAGACTTCGCGCTGAAGAGGCCGCCGTCAATCACTCTGAGGATGCAATCCCTGGTGCGTTTGACTACCGTCTGGCCTCGCCGGCAGGTCGACTGGGCACCTGGCGAAGACCCCAAACACCGAGGAGCTTAGCAACCATGAAGACCCATCAGTCATCACCGGCAGCCATCGCCGCGTTAACAGTCGTGGCGCTGGCGGCCATGACAGCGTGCAACGACTCACCTGACCCGGCGCCCACCACGCCCCCAGCGCCCGCCGCCCTCAGCGTCAGCGGCACGGCCGCCACCGGCGCTGCGGTGGCGGCGCGCAGCGTGGAAGCCAAGTGCCGCAGCGGCACTGGCACGGCCACCACCGCGGCCGACGGCAACTATTCGATGTCCATCCCCTCGGGCACGCTGCCGTGCGCGATGCGAGTGACGCTGGCAGATGGCAGCGCGCTGCACTCGCTGGCCACCGGAACCGGTACGACGGCACGCGCCAACCTCACGCCCGTCAGCCAGCTGGCGGTGGCGCGCTTGAGCGGCGGCGACCCGGCCGCACTGTATGCGGGCTTCGACGCCACGGCTGCGGCGGCGCTGGACACCAGCGCCGTGCAGGCTGCAGCCACCGCAGTGGTGCAGGTGTTGCGCGACGCCGGGGTGGACTTCAGCACGGTCGGCGACCTCTTCACCGCCCCGCTGGTGGCCGCCAACGGCAGCACCGCTGGCAACGCCTTCGACCAGGCGCTGGACCTGCTGCGCACGCGCCTGGCGGCCAGCAACATCACGCTGGCCGCGCTGGCGGACACGGTGGCGCGCAGTTCGCCCGCCGCGCTTGCCACAGCGCTCAGCGGTACACCGTCGCTGCCCGCCGCGCAGCAGCTGCAACCCGCAGCCGCAAGCTGCGCTGCGTTGCGCAGTGGCCGCTACCGCTACGTGGTGGCGATGCCATCGCTAAACGGCCAGTTCGAGACAGGCGTGGCGACCTTCAACGCCAGCACACTGACCTTCGGCGACGGCAACGGTTCCACCGTCATCACGCCCGTGGCGGGCGTGCCCTGCCGCTTCAGCGTGGCCAACGACGGCAGCCAGATCGTGGTCTCGCAGGCCGGCGTATTGGTCGTTAGTCAGATTGAAAACGGTGCCCGGCGCATGGGCCTGGCTTTCCCCGAGCAGGCCATCACCCTGGCGGAGATGGCCGGTGAGTGGAACGCCCTGGGCGCAGAAGTCGATGGCGGCCCCACGACCTTGACCTTGCTGACGCTGACGGTCAGCGCCACCGGGGCCTTCACCAGCGGTCAATATTGCGACAACTTGCGCACATGCCTGCCGTTGCCCAGCGGCTATGCCTTCCGGGCCCACCCGAGCGGCGGCTTCGAGAATTTCAACAACAGAAACAGCGACATCGACCGCGTCTTCGCCTACCGCAGCGGGGGCGGCGAGTTGATGGCGGTGAGCGTGGCGCTCAACGGCTCGTACAGCTTCTCAACCCGCAAGCGCGCCAATACGCTGCCTGCATTGCCCGCGGCGGCCAACAACACCTGGGGCCTGAACGCCAACAGCCTGGGCATCAACACAGGTTTCGCCGACTCCAGCAACACCGTGATCTCGGTGGACACCGCCCGCAGCAGCTTCTTGCGCAACGCGATCGTCAACTTCAGCACCGGCGCCACGCGGCCGGAGACCTTTACCATCAACAGCCCGCGCGACGGCTTCAACACGCGCCGGAACGAGACGGTGACCGCCAGCGACGGCAGCACGTCCACGGTGTCGGAGTTTGTCGCGCTGGGTCTGCGCGGCGCGGGCTTGGCGGCGGTGGCCTTCCCGGCCAACAGCCAGTTCAACGTGTCGGTGGTCAAACCGTAGCGGGGGCGTCGGGCGGGGCGGCCACACCGCCGCTCTGCTGCTCTGCCGCTCTGCCGCTCTGCGCCATCCTGCTGAATCTTCGCGAGGCCGAACACGGGTTCAGTCCAGGCTTGCTGGCAGAGCCGCGTCGCCCTGGCCGCGTCTAGCTGCGCTTGCTGAACAGTCCGGCAAGCCACCCTTTGAACACCGTCCACATCAGCGCCAGGGCGTTGAGTTCCTTGACTGCGGCGGGACGTGCTGGCGCTGAACCAGAGGCTGAAGGCGCCATAAGTGCCGCTGCGGAGTCGCCTGCACCGGCGGGCGCCGCCACAGGCACTGCCGCCGCAGCAGCACGGAAATTGTCGGCAAACTGCGCCAGCATCGCGTCGCTCACCGGCACCAGCAGGCGGCTGCCAAATTGCGCCAACTTGCCGCTGACGATGATGGTGGCCACGCCCACCAAAGTGCAACTGCCGGGTTCAGTGCCAGCTTCGACATGCGCGGCCAGGTTCATCGACGCCGACGAGCCCGACTTGTCCGCACCCTTGCCCAGCATCTGCATGCTCTTGGCTTCTGCGTCCAGGCCCAGCACTTCGATGTCGCCGCCAAACTGCATCACGGCCGGGCCGACCTTGCTCTTCACCGAGCCCTTGAAGTGCGTGGCGTCCAGCTGTTCAGTAATCTGCGCACCGGGCATGCAGGCGGCGGTGGCGCGGATGTCGCCCAGCACGGCCCAGGCCTGCGCGGGGCTGGCGGCGATGGGGTAACGCTTGTCGAGTTTGACTTCCATAGCGTGTGTGGGCCCGCAGGCCTTCAGTGGTTGCCCTCAACGATACGCGCTGTGCGGCAGGGGTCGGTGTGATCACGCGAACGGGCGCGTGATGCGCAAACAAGACAACCCGCCGGCAGTTGCGCTTGGGCGGGTTGTGGGCGGATCGGGGGCAGATCGGGGGCGTCGCTGAGTTTGACTGGGCTCGTCCAGGTTCGCGTGGGTTTGCTTATTTCCGCCGCAACTTTTGAATCGCCGCCAGCTGCGCCGCCATGGTTGCAAATTCGCCTTGCGCGGCTGCCAGGTCAATGTCGCTCTTGGCGTTTTTCATGGCTTCTTCGGCCTGTTTCTTGGCCTCGGACGCCTTGGCTTCATCCAGGTCATGCCCGCGTATGGCGGTGTCGGCCAGCACGGTGACGCTGCCCGGCTGCACTTCCAGGATGCCGCCGGCAACGAAGACGAATTCTTCCTGGCTGTTGTCGGCGCGCACGATGCGCACCGCACCCGGCTTGATGCGCGTGATCAGCGGTGTGTGGCGCGGCAGGATGCCGAGCTCGCCGTTCTCGCCCGGCAGGGCGACAAAGGTGGCTTCGCCTGAGAAGATGCTTTCTTCGGCGGAGACGACGTCGACGTGGATGGTGGCCATGCCGTCCCCTTAGTTGATCTTCTTGGCCTTTTCGAAGGCCTCGTCGATCGTTCCGACCAT
>JAYSYB010000573.1:0-2940 GCA_043716775.1 Rubrivivax sp. | reverse complement strand
CGCCACCGAATCGCTGCTCGACCGCCAGCAGGCCTTCGGCTACACGCAGGAAGACATCAAGTTTCTGATGGCGCCAATGGCCGCCAACGGTGAAGAAGGCATCGGCAGCATGGGCAACGACAGCCCGCTGGCGGTGCTGTCGGACAAGAACAAGCCGCTCTACAACTACTTCAAGCAGCTCTTCGCGCAGGTCACGAACCCGCCGATCGACCCGATCCGCGAAGCCATCGTGATGAGCCTCAACAGCTTCATCGGCCCCAAGCCCAACCTGCTGGACATCAACGCCGTCAACCCGCCGATGCGGCTGGAAGTGACGCAGCCCATTCTGGACGCCGACGACATGGCGCGCCTGCGCGCGATCGAATCGCGCACCGGCGGCAAGTTCAAGAGCTGCGAACTCGACATCACCTACCCACTCGCCTGGGGGCGCGAAGGCGTGGAAGCCAAGCTCGCGTCACTGTGCGCCGAAGCGGTGGACGCCATCAAGGGCGGACATAACATCCTCATCATCAGCGACCGCGCCATGGCGCGCACCCAGGTCGCCATTCCCGCATTGCTGGCGCTGTCCGCCATCCATCACCACCTGGTGCGTGCCGGCCTGCGCACGACTGCGGGGCTGGTGGTGGAGACTGCATCAGCGCGTGAAGTCCACCACTTTGCCGTGTTAGCCGGCTACGGCGCCGAAGCCGTGCACCCGTACCTGGCGATGGAGACACTGGCTCATTTGCAAAACTCGCTGCACCAGTCGCTGAACGGCACCCTGAGCGCCGAGAAAGCCACCTACAACTACGTCAAGGCCATCGGCAAGGGCCTGTCGAAGATCATGTCGAAGATGGGCGTTAGCACGTACATGAGCTACTGCGGCGCGCAGCTCTTCGAGGCCATCGGCCTTGAGAAGGAATTCGTCGGCAAGTACTTCCGCGGCACGGCCAGCCAGGTGGGTGGCATCGGTGTCTTCGAAGTCGCCGAAGAAGCGCTGCGCATGCACCAGGCCGCCTTCGGCAACGACCCCGTGCTGGCCAGCATGCTCGACGCCGGCGGCGAATACGCCTGGCGCGTGCGCGGCGAAGAACACATGTGGACGCCCGACGCCATCGCCAAACTGCAGCACAGCACACGCGCCAACAGGTTCGACACCTACAAGGAATACGCCCAGCTCATCAACGACCAGAGCGCGCGCCATATGACTCTGCGCGGCCTGTTCGAGTTCAAGGTCGACCCGAGCAAGGCGATTCCGCTCGATGAGGTGGAATCGGCGAAGGACATCGTCAAGCGCTTCGCCACCGGCGCCATGAGCCTGGGTTCCATCAGCACCGAAGCGCACAGCACGCTGGCAATTGCGATGAACCGCATCGGGGGCAAAAGCAACACCGGCGAAGGCGGCGAAGACCCGGCGCGGTATCGCAATGAACTGAAGGGCATCAAGGTCGTGGCCGGCACCAAGGTGTCGGACATCATCGGCGCCAAGGTCATCGAATCCGACTACGAATTGCAAGACGGCGACAGTCTGCGCAGCAAGATCAAGCAGGTGGCGAGCGGCCGCTTTGGCGTGACCACCGAATACCTGGTCAGCGCCGACCAGATCCAGATCAAGATGGCGCAAGGCGCCAAGCCCGGTGAAGGCGGCCAGCTGCCCGGCGGCAAGGTCAGCGAATACATCGGCATGCTGCGCTACAGCGTGCCGGGCGTGGGCCTCATCAGCCCGCCGCCGCACCACGACATCTACTCGATTGAAGACCTGGCGCAGCTGATCCACGACCTGAAAAACGCCAACCCGCGCGCGTCCATCAGCGTCAAGCTGGTCAGTGAAGTAGGTGTTGGAACCATTGCCGCCGGCGTGGCCAAGTGCAAGGCCGACCATGTGGTGATCGCGGGTCACGACGGCGGCACCGGTGCATCACCCTGGTCGTCGATCAAACACGCCGGCACACCGTGGGAACTGGGTCTGGCCGAAACCCAGCAGACGCTGGTGCTGAACCGCCTGCGCAGCCGTATCCGCGTGCAAGCCGACGGCCAGATGAAGACTGGCCGCGACGTCGTCATCGGCGCACTGCTGGGTGCCGACGAGTTCGGCTTCGCCACCGCGCCGCTGGTGGTGGAGGGCTGCATCATGATGCGCAAATGCCACCTCAACACCTGCCCGGTGGGCGTGGCGACGCAAGACCCGGTGTTGCGCAAGAAGTTTGCCGGCCGGCCCGAACATGTCGTCAACTTCTTCTTCTTCATCGCCGAAGAAGCGCGCCAGATCATGGCGCAGTTGGGCATCCGCAAGTTCGACGATCTGATCGGCCGCGCGGATTTGCTGGACACCAAAAAAGGCATTGAACACTGGAAGGCGCGCGGCCTGGACTTCAGCCGCATCTTCCACCTGCCCAGAATCAGCGCCGACGTGCCGCGCTTCCAGACCGAAGTGCAGGATCACGGCCTGGCCAATGCGCTGGACAACAAGCTCATTGAACGCTGTTTGCCCGCCATCCAACGCGGCGAAAAAGTGCAGTTCATGGAAGACACCCGCAACCGCAACCGCAGCGTGGGCGCGATGCTTTCGGGTGAACTCATCCGCCAGCGCCCTGAAGGTCTGCCCGACCACACCATCTTCATGCAGATGGAAGGCGTGGGTGGCCAGAGTTTCGGTGCCTTCCTGGCCAGCGGCATAACGCTATACCTCATCGGTGACGCGAACGACTACACCGGCAAAGGCCTGTCGGGCGGGCGCATCGCCGTGCGACCGAGCATCGACTTCCGCGGTGACGCCACCAAGAACATCATCATCGGCAACACGGCGCTGTACGGCGCGACCAGCGGCGAAGCCTTCTTTCGTGGTGTGGCCGGTGAACGTTTTGCGGTGCGCCTGTCGGGCGCCACCGCAGTGGTGGAAGGCACGGGCGACCACGGCTGCGAATACATGACCGGCGGCACGGTGGCCGTGCTCGGCAAGAC
>JAYSYB010000572.1:0-2941 GCA_043716775.1 Rubrivivax sp. | reverse complement strand
TCGCGCACGAAGGTGGCACTGACAAACTGGAACTGATCTGACGGTGTCATGAACACTGTTTCAACGTCAGGCATCAGCTGTCGGTTCATGCCGGCCATCTGGAACTCGTATTCAAAATCGGTCGCCGCACGCAGGCCGCGCACCACCACCTTGCCGCCAATCTCGCTTACAAAATCGCTGAGCAGACCGCGGAAGGCCATCACTTCGACGTTCTTGTAGGGCGACGCGATCTCGGCCGCCAGTTGCACCCGCTCAGCGATGGTGAACATCGTGCGCTTGTGGTGGCCGGCCGCCACCGCCAGGATGAGCCGGTCGAAGAGGCGCGAGGCGCGTCGCATCAAGTCTTCGTGACCCAGCGTCATGGGGTCGAAAGTGCCGGGATAGACGGCAGTGAGCGGGGCTTTGAGCGTCACGGCGTTGTTCTCCATGCGGGGCCATCAAGGGCACGCAGAACCGGCTGGCTCCGGGCGGCCGCAGTGTAGCCGCCCTCAGCCGTCGTTTTCCAAATCGTCATGCGCCAAGTCGCGCTGCCACAGTTGCGCGTGCACGGCGCCGGCCTTGAACTGGCGAAAGAGCGTGTGCCCCGCCGGCGGCGCGGCCAACGGCACATCGGACTCTACGTACAGATAACCGCCCGGCACCACCAAACGCGCTGCGGCCACCGCAGCGGCAGGCGCATGTCCGCCGTCAAAGGGCGGGTCGATAAACACCAACTCGAATCGGTCGGCTGGCGCACGCGGCATCCACGACAGCGCATCCACCCGCAGCACGCTGACGGCCGCAGCCGCCAGCCTGAACTTGACAGCCAGCAGGCTGTCCACGAGCACGCCGTCGCGTTCCAGCAGTTGCACCTCGGCGGCGCCGCGCGATGCGGCTTCGAAGCCGAGCGCGCCACTGCCCGCAAAAGCATCCAGCACCCGCCAGCCCGTCAAGTCCTGGCCCAGCCAGTTAAAAAGGGTTTCGCGCACGCGGTCGGGCGTGGGGCGCAAGCCCGGACGGTCGGCCACCGGCAGCTTGCTGCGTTTCCACAGGCCGCCGATGAGGCGCACTTCGCCCAGGTGCTTGGTGGCGCGCTTGATGACCGGCCGGGTCGATTTCGGGTCGTGCCCATGGGCCCCGGGTCTGTCCTTCATTGGCGCACCTCAATGCCTTGGGCGGCCATCAGGGCCTTGGCCTGGCCGACCGTGAATTCGCCGTAGTGGAAGATGCTGGCGGCCAGCACCGCGTCAGCGCCGCCGATGCGGATGCCGTCGGCCAGGTGCGCCAGCGTGCCGACGCCGCCGCTGGCGATCACCGGCACCGGCACGGCGTCGCTGACAGCGCGGGTGAGCTCCAGGTCGAAGCCGATCTTGGTGCCGTCGCGGTCCATGCTGGTGAGCAGGATCTCGCCAGCACCGCATTCGGCCATCTCGCGCGCCCAGGCCACGACGTCGATGCCCGTGTTCTGGCGTCCGCCGTGGGTATAAACCTGCCAGCCACCGCCAGGGTGCTTCTTGGCGTCGATGGCTACCACGATGCACTGCGCGCCGTACTTGTCCGACGCGTCGCGGATCACCTGCGGGCAGGCCACGGCAGCCGAATTGAAACTGACCTTGTCGGCACCTGCGTTCAAGAGCCGCCGCACGTCGGCCACTGTGCGCACGCCACCGCCAACCGTGAGCGGAATGAAGACCTTTGAGGCCACGGCTTCGATGATGTGCAGGATGAGGTCTCGCTCATCGCTGGTGGCCGTGATGTCCAGGAAGGTCAGCTCGTCAGCGCCCTGGTCGTTGTAGCGTGCGGCAATTTCAACGGGGTCGCCGGCGTCGCGCAGGGCGACAAAGTTGACGCCTTTGACAACGCGGCCGCCAGTGACGTCAAGGCAAGGGATGATTCGTTTGGCCAGCATCCCTTGATTATCTATGGCGAAGCCCTGCTGCCCTGCTGCCCTGCTGCCCTGCTCTGCAACGCCAACCTCACCAACACGGTGACCGCAAAAAAACCCCGCAGTCGCGGGGCTTTCTCGATGGGGCGGTGGACTGCGTCAGGCGATGCGCCGACGGCGGCGGGTCAGCAGCCCCACCGCACCCACACCCGCCAACATCAGGCCGTAGGTGCCCGGTTCGGGGACAGAGCCTACAAACTGGAGCTGGCCTCGGATAGCGCCGCCCGGAAAGCTTGCGTTGTGCAAGTTGACGTAGAACGATGCTGCGTTGGCAGGGGTGATCGATGCAAGATCCGCGTCAATCAACCCGTTGCCAGAAAACGTGGCAGAGAAATCAACGATGACAGGTCCGTTCACGCCAGCAGGGCCGTTGTGAATGTGCGATCCAGTCAGCGGTATCACGATGTTGTTGGCAAGGAACGACCACGACACCGTGTTAGCCGACGCGTCGATGACCACGGTAGCAATGCCGAAACCGTCGGGATCTCCGGCTGCCACTTCGTTCGCGCCACTGAGGAACGCCGCGAAGGAGTTGATGACCGCATGGGCCGGGGCTGCCGCCATTAGCGCTGTTGCCGCCAAACCGATCAATGTCTTGCGCATCAAAGACCTCCAGGACAACTAACGATTAGCAAAATGTAGTTCAGCCGGCGCTCACCTGCACACCCACCCCCGGATTCGGGGGGGGGGCTTGCAGGCGGAACGCCGTCACTCGCGAAAGCAATTGGCTTGGGGCGGCTCAACCGGGCTTGACAACCAACTCGTCAGCACGCAGTTGGGCGGCGGCAAAATCGAGTGCGCCCGTGTAGATGCTTCGCCCGCAGATGACGCCCGCGATGCCATCACTCACAACGGCACACAATTTTTCGATGTCGGCCATGCCCGCCAGTCCACCGGATGCAATCACGGGAATGCTCAGCGCTTGCGCTAGCTTCACCGTGGCTTCGATGTTGATGCCGGTGAGCATGCCGTCGCGGCCGATGTCGGTGTAGATCACGCCTTCGACGCCGTAGTCCT
>JAYSYB010000571.1:0-2944 GCA_043716775.1 Rubrivivax sp. | reverse complement strand
AGGCCGTTGTTCCCTGCTTTTCCTCCCTGAGCAGGTGCCTTAGCGTGATGACAGCGATAAGGCTTCCCAGCCCCGGCTTTGGCCGGGGCTCTTTTTTTTGGTTCGCCCGGCTTTGGCCCGGGCTCTTTTTTTGGTTCGCCCGGCTTTGGCCGGGGGGTATTTTTAGTCCGCCAGGCTTTGGCCAGCACTCACTTTGTGGCCCCGATAATGCCGCCCATGAGCAGCGGATATCTGTGGGTCAAGGCCTTTCACATCATCTTCGTCTCCAGCTGGTTTGCGGGCCTGTTCTACCTGCCGCGGCTCTTCGTCAACCTGGCGATGGTGCCTCCCGGCAACCACGCAGAACGCGAACGCCTGCTGCTGATGGCGCGCAAGCTGTACCGCTTTTCAGGCGGGCTGATGGTGGCCGCGCTGGTCCTTGGCTTCTGGCTGTGGCTGGGTTATGGCGTCGGCAAGGGCCAGGGTTGGATGCACGCCAAGCTGCTGCTGGTGGTGGGCGTCATCGGCTACCACCATGTCTGCCGCATGCTGCTGCGCAGTTTTGAGCAAATGGTCAACAAGCGCAGCCACCGCTGGTTCCGCGTTTTCAACGAAGTGTCGGTCTTGTTGTTCGCGGCCATCGTCGTGCTGGTGGTCGTCAAGCCTTTCTGATGCGGCCATGAACCGCGTGCAGCACCGCAGTTCGGCCACTTGGCTGGCGCTGGTGTATGCGGTGCTGGTGCTCTACGCCAGCCTCTACCCCTTCGAGGGTTGGCGCTGGCCGCCCGGGCAGACGCTGGCCGCATTGGCGTGGTTGCCCAGCGCGCTGCACCAGTCGTCCTTTGATGTGTGGTCCAACCTCTTCGGCTACCTGCCGTTGGGTGGCCTCTTTGCAGTGGCGGCGCAGCGCAGCGGGTGGCGCGCCGGGCCCGCCGTCGCGCTGGCGTTGGTGCTGGCATCGGCACTGTCCTACGGCTGCGAAGAACTGCAGCACTTTGTGCCCGGCCGCGTGCCCGCCCGCGAGGACTTTGCAATGAACGCAGCCGGTGCGCTGGCCGGCGGGCTGCTGGCGCTGGCCGTGCACGCAGCGGGCTGGGTGGACCGCTGGAACACGTTGCGCACGCGCTGGTTTTCGGGCGACGCGGCCTTTGCGTTGGCGCTGCTGGTGCTGTGGCCCGTGGGCCTGCTGTTCCCGGCGCCAGTGCCACTGGGCTTGGGCCAGGTGGGTGAGAGGCTGCGCGAATGGCTGCTGCTGCTGCTGCAGGGGGTGCCTTGGGCCGACCCTGCGCTGCAACTGCTGGCCGCGCCGGCGGTGGCCGCCACGCCACTGCGGCCGATCACGGAAACCGCGATCGTGGCACTGGGTCTTCTGGCGCCCTGCCTGGTGGCCTTTTCAGTCGTCGCACCGGGCTGGCGGAGAGCCGTGATGGCCCTGGGCGCACTCTGCTTTGCAGTTGTCGGCATGACGCTGTCCACGCTGCTGAACTTTGGCCCCGAACACGCCAGCAGCTGGATGGGCGCGCGCACGGTGCCGGGCCTGGTTGTCGGCGCCGTGCTTGCGCTGCTCTGCACGCCACTGCCGCGCCGTCTGGTGGCCGGCGTGGGCTTGATGGCCTTGACGGCCCTGGTCGCCATCGTGGCGCAGGCACCCGATAACCCGTACTTTGCGCAGAGCCTGAAGGCCTGGGAACAGGGGCGCTTTGTGCGCTTCCACGGTTTGGCGCAGTGGATAGGCTGGTTGTGGCCGTATGCAGCCATCGGGTGGATGCTGTCGCGGCTGTCCACCGCGGCGGGCCGTCGTTGACTTGCCGCGCGCGGTCAGGGGCCGCTAGGGTCTTCCCTACAATCCCGCGCATGAGCTACTACAAGCACCACATTTTCTTCTGCCTCAATGAACGCAAGGGCGGCGAAGCCTGCTGCGCCCACCAGGGCGCGCAAGCCGGATTCGACCACTGCAAGTCACGCGTCAAGTCCGAAGGCCTTGCAGGCCCCGGCGGCGTGCGCGTCAACAAGGCCGGATGCCTGGACCGCTGCGCCGGCGGGCCGGTGGCGGTGGTCTATCCCGAAGAGACCTGGTACACCTTTGTCGATGAACACGACATTGACGAGATCGTGGACAGCCACCTTAAACGTGGCCAGCCCGTGCAGCGCTTGCTGCTGGCACCCGAAGTGGGCCGCTGAGTGCGCCAAAGACCAAGCCGATGAATTCCTCCACGCAGCGCAGCAGCATCGCCGGCCCGGTGGGGGCCATCGAATGTGCGATCGACACGCCCGCCGACGGCACACCGCGTGGCTTGGCCGTGCTGTGCCACCCGCACCCGCTGCACGGCGGCACGATGGACAACAAGGTCGTGCAGACCCTGGCGCGCGCCTTTGTGCAAATGGGCTACACAGCGGTGCGTTTCAACTTTCGGGGCATCGGCGCTTCGCAGGGTGCGTGGGACGAAGGCCGCGGTGAGGTTGACGACGCGCTGGCCGTGGTGTCTGCCCACCGGGAGCCCGGCCAGCCGCTGGTGCTGGCCGGCTTTTCTTTTGGCGGCGCCATGGCCTCACAAGCCGCAGCGCGCCTGGCGCATCTGGCTTCAGCAGGCGCAGCCGCAGAGCGCATCGTGCTGGTTGGCCCAGCGGTGAAGTCCTTTGAAGTCGCCCCCGTGCCCGCCGACACCATCGTCATCCACGGCGAGAAAGACGATGTCGTGCTGCTGTCCGATGTCTTCGACTGGGCGCGTCCCCAAGCCTTGCCGGTGACGGTGCTGCCAGGCGCCGGCCACTTCTTCCACGGGCAGTTGCCCGTTCTCAAACAGATCGTTGTCGCGGCGTGGGCTTCACGCAGCGGCGCTTGAATTTTTTCATCCATGAAATCGACTCTTGCCTTCCTGCTTGGCTTCCTTCTCGCTGCCATCACGGCGGCCGCCATGGCCCAGACCCCGCAGCCGCCAGAGATTGCGGCGCGCCAGTACGTCTT
>JAYSYB010000058.1:0-7454 GCA_043716775.1 Rubrivivax sp. | reverse complement strand
TGGCCGTCACCTTCGTCAGCTATCTGGCCACCGGCCAGCAAGGGCGCCAGCTTCGGCCACATCATGGGTCTGCGCGTGGTCAGCGCAGCCACCACCTGCCCCGCCAGCGCGCCAAACACTGACATCACCGCCACCAGCTGCGGCGGCAGCGTCCAGATCCAGATCGAGGTGGCCACCAGCCCGAAGGCAAAGCCCGAGAGGCCTTGCACAAAGCCGGCCACCATCGCACCCGCCACTACCACCCACCAAGTCGAGTCCATCGCTGCATTGTGGGCGTGCCGTACAGTCCGCCGCGATGCTGCATGCCCCGAGTCCGTCCCTATCGCCCAGCCCGAAGCGCGTCGCCGTCATCGGTGGTGGGCCGGCAGGGTTGATGGCGGCCGAAGTGCTGGCAGCGCAGGGCATCGCGGTCGATGTCTTCGACGCCATGCCCTCGGTAGGCCGCAAGTTGCTGCTGGCGGGCAAGGGTGGGTTGAACCTCACGCATGCAGAGCCGCTGGAGCGCTTTGTTGAGCGCTTTGGCGCGCGTGCATCGACGCTGGCCACAGGACTGCAGACCTTCGGCCCGCAGGCACTGCGCGACTGGGCGGCAGCGCTGGGCGTGGCCACTTTCGTCGGCAGTTCGGACCGCGTGTTTCCCATCGACATGAAAGCCGCGCCGCTTTTGCGCGCCTGGCTTCACCGGCTGCGCGCCAGCGGCGTGCGCTTTCACATGCGGCACCGCTGGACGGGGTTTGCTGAAGATGGCGCGCTGCGGTTTGATGCGCCCGTCGGTCAGGTGCAATGGCGGCCAGCGGCCACCGTGCTGGCCCTGGGCGGCGCGAGCTGGCCGCGCCTCGGGTCCGACGGCGCCTGGTGGCCGTGGCTGCAGGCACGCGGCGCGGACCTGGTGCCGCTGGCGCCCAGCAACTGCGGCTTTGATGTGGGCTGGAGTGAATTCTTCAGCCAGCGCTTCGCAGGCGAACCTTTGAAGTCAGTGGCAGCGCGGGTTGGCAGTTTTCAGCAGCAGGGTGAGTTCGTGGTCACGGCCGGCGGCGTCGAAGGCAGCCTGATCTACGCCGCGTCGTCGGTTTTGCGCGACCAGATCGCGGCCGAAGGCCACGCCACTTTCGAACTCGACCTGCTGCCCATGCGTACGCTGGGCTGGGTGACGCAGGAACTGGCGCACCCGCGCGGGCCACGCTCGCTGTCCACGCATTTGAAGACTCGGTTGCATCTGGCCGGCGTCAAGGCGGGGTTGTTGTGGGAACTGGTGCCGAAGGCTCTGCAAGCCGACCCGGCCGCTTTTGCGCAAGCGATCAAGTCCCTGCCAATCCGCGTGATTGCCGCGCGCCCCATTGCAGAAGCCATCAGCAGCGCCGGCGGCGTGCGCTTCGAAGGCCTGGACGAACGGCTGATGCTGCGCGCGCTGCCCGGCGTCTTCGTGGCCGGCGAGATGCTGGACTGGGAAGCGCCCACCGGCGGCTACCTGCTGACCGCGTGTTTCAGCACCGCGCGGGTGGCTGGGCGGGGCGCGGCATCCTGGGTGCAGCGCGGTCACGGCGAGGCTGAAGCCGGGCCTTAAACTGCGCCGCTTCGCCAACCAGCAAGCCCTGTTTCCTTGAACAAGATCGTTCTGCAAATTGCCGCCGAGCTCAAGGCACGGCCGGCCCAGATCCTCACCGCCGTCGAACTGCTGGACGGTGGCGCCACCGTCCCCTTTATCGCCCGCTACCGCAAGGAAGCCACCGAGGGCCTGGACGACATCCAACTGCGTGAACTGGAAACGCGCCTGGCGTACTTGCGTGAACTGGAAGACCGCCGCGCTGCGGTGCTGAAGAGCATTGAAGAGCAGGGCAAGCTGACGCCCGCGTTGCGCGCAGCCATCGACGCGGCGCCGACCAAGCAGGAGCTGGAAGACCTCTATTTGCCGTTTAAACAAAAACGCCGCACGAAGGGAATGATCGCGCGCGAGGCGGGGCTGGAGCCGCTGGCCGACAAGCTCTTCGCTGACCCGTCCTTGGACCCACTGGCTGAGGCCGCCGCTTTCATCAACGCCGAAGGCGGTTTCGCCGAAGCGCCCGCCGTGTTGGACGGTGTGCGTGACCTGCTGTCCGAACGCTGGGCGGAAGACGCGCTGCTGGTTCGCAAGCTGCGCGAATGGCTGTGGGGCGAAGCGCTTTTCCAGAGCAGGTTGGTCGATGGCAAGGACGGCAACCAAGCCGACGCCTCGAAGTTCCGCGACTACTTCGACTACGCCGAGCCCATCCGCACGGTGCCCAGCCACCGCGCGCTGGCGGTCTTTCGCGGCCGCTCGCTGGAGTGGCTGGACGCAAAGCTGGTGCTGGAGGAAGTGATCGCCCCTGGCGTGCCCGGTCTGGCCGAAGGCCGTATCGCCACGCACCTGGGTTGGCGCCACGCC
Source organism: Rubrivivax sp. (assembly GCA_043716775.1). Classification (GTDB taxonomy): domain Bacteria; phylum Pseudomonadota; class Gammaproteobacteria; order Burkholderiales; family Burkholderiaceae_C; genus Rubrivivax. The sequence continues at coordinate 5,053 of JAYSYB010000058.1, read as the reverse complement.
AAACGCGCCGGTGATGAACTGATCCGCAAGACCATCGCCTGGACCTGGAAGGTCAAGCTCAGCCTGAGCCTCGAGCGCGACCTCTTCGGCCGGCTGCGCGAAGACGCGGAAACCGTGGCCATCAAGGTCTTTGCCGACAACCTGCGCGACCTGCTCTTGGCCGCACCCGCCGGCAAGCGCGTGGTGATGGGGCTGGATCCGGGCATCCGCACCGGCGTGAAGGTGGCGGTGGTCAGCGACACCGGCAAGGTGCTGGACACCAACACCGTGTATCCGCACGAGCCACGCATGGACTGGGAAGGCTCGCTGCACACGCTGGGGCGGCTGGTGGCGACGCACGGCGTCAACCTGATCGCCATCGGCAACGGCACCGCCAGCCGCGAAACCGACAAGCTGGCGGGCGACTTAATGAAGCGCGTTGTTGCACTGGCGCCCGATGTGAAATTGGACAAGGTGGTGGTCAGCGAAGCCGGCGCGTCGGTGTACTCGGCCAGCGAATTCGCGAGCAAGGAATTGCCCGATCTGGACGTGAGCTTGCGCGGCGCCGTGAGCATCGCGCGCCGCCTGCAAGACCCGCTGGCAGAACTGGTGAAGATCGACCCCAAGAGCATTGGCGTGGGCCAGTACCAGCACGACGTCAACCAGAGCGGCCTGGCGAAGTGCCTGGATGCCGTGGTGGAAGACTGCGTCAACGGCGTCGGTGTGGACTTGAACACGGCGTCGACGCCGCTGCTGTCGCGCGTCTCGGGCTTGAGCCCGGCGGTGGCGGCCAGCATCGTGCGCTGGCGCGATGCGAATGGCGCTTTTCGCAGCCGCCGCCAGTTGCTGGAAGTGACCGGGCTGGGCCCCAAGACCTTTGAGCAGGCGGCGGGCTTTCTGCGCATCCGCGACGGCGTCGATCCGCTGGACATGACCGGTGTGCACCCCGAGACCTACCCGGTCGTGCAGCGTTTGCTGGCAGCGCTGCAGCGCCCCGTGCAGGAAGCCATGGGCCGCGCCGATGTGCTGCGCACGCTGAAGCCCGAGGCCTTCGCCGATGAAAAATTCGGCGCCATCACGGTCAAGGACATCCTCGTCGAGCTGGAAAAACCGGGCCGCGACCCGCGCCCCGACTTCGTGGTGGCGCGCTTCAACGAAGCCGTCACCGACCTGAAGGACCTGCAACCCGGCATGGTGCTGGAAGGCACTGTCAGCAACGTCGCGCAGTTCGGTGCCTTCGTCGATCTGGGTGTGCACCAGGACGGCCTGGTGCACGTCAGCCAGCTGGCCAACAAGTTCGTCAGCGACGCGCGCGAGGTGGTGAAGACCGGCCAGGTGGTGAAGGTGCGTGTGCTGGAAGTGGACCTGGCGCGCAAGCGGGTGTCGCTGACGATGAAGCTCGACGCGCCCACCGGTGCGGCGCGCACGCCGGGCGGCGACAACAGCTTCCGTGCTGCCAGCCGCAACGAACAGCGGAGCCGCTCGGCCCCTGCGCCGTCTGCCGCCGCAGCGCCCAGCGCGATGGCCGCTGCGTTCTCGAAGCTGCAAGGCCGGCGCTGAGCCCCAAGCCGATAAAAGCGCTGCAGGTTTACGCGGGCCCAAAGGCGCGCGAACACCTGCGCGAGCGCGGCCTGGCGCCTGCCGATGTGCGCGTGATCCCGGCCGCGGCCGGTGGCCCCAAGGGCCTGGCGCTGCTGCCGCTGGACCGCTTCATCTTCGGCCACTGGCTCAAAGACTCGCCGCACACGGTGCACCTGCTGGGTGCGTCCATCGGCGCCTGGCGCATGGCCGCAGCCTGCCTCCCCAATGCCGACGCGGCGCTGGCGCTGCTGGGTGAGGACTACATCATGCAGACCTATCCGCATGCACCCGGCAAGCCGCCGACCGCGCGCGTCGTCACGGACACCTTCAGCCGCAAGCTGGACGAGCGGCTGGGCCAGCGTGCGCCGGAGGTGCTGGCGCATCCGCGTTTTCGCCTGCATGTCTTCACCAGCCGCGGCCGACGCCTGCTGCACCGGCCGGGGCGTGTCGCTTCGGCACTGGGCTGGGGCAGTGCCTTCGGTGCCAACGCGCTCAGCCGCCGCGCCTTGGGCGGCTGGATGGAGCGCGTGGTCTTCAGCGATGCGCGCGAGGCATTGCCCTTCCCATTGACCGACTACCCGACCCACCGCGCCGAACTGGGCCCGCACAACCTGGCGCGCGCCGTGCTGGCCAGCTGCACCATCCCCTTTGCGCTGGAACCCGTGCAGGACGTGCCCGGCGGCCCGGCCGGCACCTACTGGGACGGTGGCATCACCGACTACCACTTGCACCTGCACTACTCGGCGATGGACAGCGGCCTGGTGCTGTACCCGCACTTCGGCCGTCAGGTGGTGCCGGGCTGGTTGGACAAGGCCTGGAAGCGGCGCCATGCGGCCACGGCGGCGCTGTCGAATGTGGTGCTGCTGGCACCCGGCGCCGAGTGGCTGCGCAGCTTGCCCGGCGGCAAGCTGCCCGACCGTGGTGACTTCAAGGCCTGGGGCGATGACGAGGCCGGCCGCCAACGCGTGTGGCGCAAGGCCTTGGCTGAGAGCCAGCGACTTGCGGACGAATTCGTGGATATGGTCGCTGCCGGGCGTGGCATCGAGGCACAGCCGCTGGTCTGAGCTGCCGGCTCGGCTAAACTCGCGCTGCGTTTGAACGAACAAGAGCGAGAAAGGCATCCTGGTTATGACACCGCGGACTACGCCGTTTTCATTCACTGAGGTCTTCACCAAGACCTGAGCGGCCGCGCTGTCACGCCCATCCTTCTCCCCAGACAAAGCGCGGCTCACCCCGCGCTTTTTTGTCTTTTGAGGTTAAGAACATGTTGAACATCACGCTTCCCGACGGATCCCGCCGCGAGTTTGAAGGCGCCGTTTCCGTGGCCGAAGTGGCCGCGTCCATCGGTGCCGGCCTGGCCAAGGCCGCACTGGCCGGCAAGGTCGATGGCCAGCTCGTGGACCTGAGCCACCGCATCGAGGCGGACGCGCAACTGGCCATCGTCACGGACAAGGATGCCGATGGCCTAGAGGTCATCCGCCACAGCACGGCGCACCTGTTGGCCTACGCCGTGAAAGAGCTGTTCCCTGAAGCGCAGGTGACGATCGGCCCGGTCATCGAAAACGGCTTCTATTACGACTTTGCCTACAAGCGCCCTTTCACGCCCGAGGACCTGGCGGCGATCGAAAAGCGCATGGGGGAACTGGCCGCCAAGAACGAACCCGTCGTGCGCCGCGTGCTGCCGCGCGACGAGGCTGTCGCGTACTTCAAGGGCCTGGGTGAACACTACAAGGCCGAGATTATTGCCAGCATCCCGGCCGACCAGGCCGTGTCGCTGTACCGCGAAGGCAACTTCGAAGACCTGTGCCGCGGCCCGCACGTGCCCAGCACGGGCAAGCTGAAGCACTTCAAGCTGATGAAGGTGGCCGGTGCCTACTGGCGCGGCGACCAGGCCAATGAACAGCTGCAGCGCATCTACGGCACGGCCTGGCCCAGCAAGGAAGCGCTTGCCGCTTACCTGACGATGCTGGAAGAGGCCGAAAAGCGCGACACCGCAGACTGGGCCGCGAACTGGGCCTGTTCCACCTGGACGAGTACAGCCCGGGCACGGTGTTCTGGCACCCCAAGGGCTGGACGGTGTGGCAGATGGTCGAGCAGTACATGCGCGTCGTGTACCGCGACAACGGCTACCAGGAGGTGAAGGGGCCGCAGATCGTCGACCGCCTGCTGTGGGAGAAGTCGGGCCACTGGGAGAAGTACCGCGACGCGATGTTCACGACGGAGTCGGAGAAGCGCGAATACGCCTTGAAGCCGATGAACTGCCCGGGCCACATCCTGATCTTCAAGCAGGGCATCAAAAGCTACCGCGACCTGCCGCTGCGCTACGGTGAGTTCGGTCAGTGCCACCGCAACGAACCCACGGGCGGGCTGCACGGCATCATGCGCGTGCGCGCCTTCACGCAGGACGACGGCCACGTTTTCTGCACCGAAGACATGATCCTGGCCGAGTGCGTGGCCTACACGGCGCTGCTGCAGAAGGTGTATGCGGACTTCGGCTTCAAGGACATCATCTACAAGGTGGCCACGCGGCCGGCGGCACGCATCGGCTCTGATGAAATCTGGGACAAGGCCGAGCAGGCGCTGATAGAAAGCCTGCGCGCCAGCGGTTGCGAGATCGAAATCGCGCCCGGTGACGGCGCTTTCTACGGCCCGAAGATCGAATACACGCTGAAAGACGCCATCGGCCGGCCCTGGCAGTGCGGCACGATGCAGGTCGACTTCAGCATGGCCGAGCGGCTGGATGCGGTCTACGTGGCGGAGGACAGCTCACGCCGTCACCCGGTGATGCTGCACCGGGCCATTCTGGGCAGCCTGGAGCGTTTCATCGGCATCCTGATCGAACAGCACGCTGGCGCGTTGCCGGCTTGGCTGGCCCCGGTGCAGGTGGTGGTGACGGCAATCACTGACCAGCAGTCGGCATACGCCGAAATGGTGGCTAAAACGCTGCAAAAACAAGGAGTTAGAGTCTCCCTCGATTTGCGCAACGAGAAAATCAACTATAAAATCCGTGAGCATTCAATGCAGAAGGTTCCGTTCATCCTGGTCGTTGGCGACAAGGAGAAGGCAGACGGGGCCGTTGCCGTGCGCGCCCGGGGGAACATAGACCTCGGTGTGATGCCTGTTGACGCCTTCGTCCAGAAGATCATCAGCGACATCGCTACCAAGGTGTAGTTCACCCGGGGCGCATCAGACTATTTTCGTGGCCCGCCTTGCCTGCGGGTTGCAACAGGAGCTGGAACCATCGCTACTTTCATGGACCGCCGCGTGCCCAACGCGGAGCGCAAGCACAGGCTGAACCGGGAGATCATGGCGCTGAACGTGCGCTTGAACGGGGTAGAAAACGAGCCGCTCGGCATCGTCAGCACGCTGGACGCTTTGCGCATGGCAGGGGAGTTGGACGTCGATCTGGTCGAGATCGCGGCCACGGCAGACCCCCCGGTGTGCCGGTTGATGGACTACGGCAAGTTCAAGTACCAGGAACAGAAGAAGGCCG
>JAYSYB010000570.1:0-2947 GCA_043716775.1 Rubrivivax sp. | reverse complement strand
TCCAGCAGCCGACGCTGCTGGACTGGCTGTGCGTGCGCGACAACGTCTTGCTGCCGGTGACGCTGCAGCGCCCACCCAGCGGCACCGACGTGCAGGCGGCCGACGCGCTGCTGGACCAGCTCGGGCTGGCGGGATACGGCCAGCGCCATCCGCGCCAGCTCTCCGGCGGCCAGCAAAGCCGGGTAACACTCGCCCGCGCCCTGCTGCTGCAGCCGTCGCTGCTGCTGCTGGACGAGCCTTTCGCGGCACTGGACGCCATCACGCGCGAAGACCTGCAGGGCGACCTGCTGCGCCTGTGCCGCGCGCAGGGCAGCACGGCACTCTTCGTCACCCACGACATCGTCGAGGCGGTGTTCCTCGGTGATAGGGTATCGGTGCTGTCGGCCGGCCGTCTGGTGCAGAGTCTGGCCGTACCCCCTGGCACGGCGCGAGACACGCAGGCCTTCGGGACCTGCTGCGCGGCGCTGCGCACGGCGCTTGGACGGACAGGGGTCGAGGCATGAACCGCCGCGAACATGTCGCCGCGCTGCTGCTCTTCGGCCTGTTGATCGGCGGCTGGGAGATCGCAGCCCGGCGGCTCGGTTTGTCGGCGCTGGTGCTGCCGCCGCCCAGCCGCGTTGCGCAGACGCTGTGGCAGGGGCTGGCCAGCGGTTACCTGTGGCCGCACCTGCGCGCCACCGCCATCGAACTGCTGCTCGGGCTGGCCGCCGGCTGCGCCCTCGGCTTTGGCATCGGTGTGCTGTTGGCCGAGGTGCCCGCGCTGCGAAGGCAACTGATGCCCTACGTTGTGGTCAGCCAAGTGGTGCCCAAGCTGGCGCTGATGCCGCTGTTCATCGTCTGGTTCGGCTTTGGCCTGGCGCCCACCGTCGTCATCACCGCGCTGATCTGCTTCTTTCCCTTGCTCGAGACCACGCTGACCGGCCTGGCCCAGGTGCCACCGGCGCAGCTGGAACTGTTCCGCATGCTCGGCGCCACCCGATGGCAGACGCTACTGCGGCTGAAGCTGCCCAGCGGCCTGCCGGCGGTGCTGGCGGGCTTGCGCGTCGCGGTCGTGCTGGCGCTGGTGGGCGTCGTGGTCGGCGAGTTCATCGGCGCCAGCCGCGGGCTGGGCGCACTCGTCATTGCCGCTCAAGGCAGCATGGACACGCCCCTGATGTTCGCGGTGCTGGCGCTGGTCTCGCTGCTTGGGTTGCTGCTGTACCGGCTCGCGCTCGGGCTCGAGCGACGCCTGCTGCGCACCTACACCGGAGGGTAACCGCGATCCTCACGCCAACCGGCCACAACCGCCCCCACAACACACACCCATTCAGGCCCAAGACCCCATCATGACTCTGCATCCGAATCGCCGCCACTTTCTCGCCGCCGCCTGCGCAGTGCTGCCCGCCCTGGCTTGGCCGCAGGCAGCCGCCACGCCGGACGCATTCACCGTCGCCGGCTGGAGCAAGCCCATCACCGAAGTCATGCCCCTGCTGGTCGACGAAGACAAGGACTTCTATCGAGCCCAGGGTCTGGCGCTCACCTATCTGCCCGGTGCGGGCGGTGGCGATGCTTTGCGCAACCTGCTGTCCGGCCAGGCTGACGTTGCCTTCACCGACCCGGGCTCGCTGTTTGCCGCGCTGGACAAGGGCGAGCGGCTGCGGGCGATCTACGACATCTATCCCCAGAACGTCTTCAACGTGGTGTCGCTGCGCAAGAGCGGTATCCGCAAGCCCGCCGATCTGAAGGGCAAGAAGATCGGTGTCTACAGCCTGGCCAGCGGCACGCGCCAGGCACTGCAGGTGTTGCTGCACCAGGTCGGCTTGACCGAGACCGACGTCACCGTCGTGGTGACCGGGCTGCTGAACTTTGCACCGCTGCTGCAAGGCCAGGTGGACGCGACGGCAGCGACCGATACCGGCCTGGCCATCGGCCGCCGGCGCGGCCTCGGCGAGGTTGACGTGATGGAGGTCGGGCAGTTCCTCAACGTCTCCAGCGACCTCTTCGTCGTGCGCGAAGACAGCTACCAGCGCCGCAAGGACGTGTTGCGTCGCTTCCTCCGCGCCTACCGCGACGCCGCCACATGGATGATCACCGAGCCGGCCGAGGCCGCGCAGCTGGCCGTCAAACGCGCCATTGACGGCAGCGACCCGCAGCTCAATCTCGAACTGATCAAGTTGCGCAATGCGTCCAGCGTCTCCGCCCAGACGCGTGACAAGGGCCTTGGTGCGCTGGACTTGGCCTCGCTGCAGAAGGCGGCGGACGTTTACCGCCAGCTCGGGCTGGTGCAGCGGCAGCTGGACATGGCCCAGTACGTGGCCACCGACCTGCTGCCTGGCCGCTGAGCACCGGTACGACAGCGCGACATGATGGACTTCAGGGGCAAGGTGGTGTTGGTGACGGGCGCTTCGCGTGGCATCGGCGCGGCCATCGCGCGGGCGTTTGCGGCGCGTGGCGCGGCGGTGGCCGTGAATTACCTGAACCGGCATGACGCGGCGCAGACGGTGGTGCAAGCCTGTCGCGACTCGGGCGGCGACGCTGTGGCGCTGGCCGCCGACGTGACGGTGCCTGCAGCGGCCGAGGGATTGGTGGAGCGTGTGGTGGCGGAATTCGGCCGCCTGGACGTGCTGGTCAACAATGCCTTCGCGCCCTACGCCTTCGACCCCGAGCAGCGCCTGCCCGTCGATGCGCTGGCCTGGCCGGACTTTCAGCGCCAGTTCGAAGGTGCGGTGGGTGCCGCTTTCCACCTGTGCCGTGCGGCACTGCCGCATCTGCGACGCGATGCGCAGGGGGCCATCGTCAATATCGTCAGCGACCTGGTCGAGGACCCCGTCGTGCCCTACCCCGACTACGCGACGGCCAAGTCGGCGCTGGTGGGTTTTAGCCGCCAGCTGGCGGCCGAACTGGGGCCGCAAGGCGTGCGTGTGAACTGCGTGGCACCTGGGCTGGTGCATCCCACCGACGGCAGCGC
>JAYSYB010000569.1:0-2953 GCA_043716775.1 Rubrivivax sp. | reverse complement strand
GGCGAATTCTTCCCAGCTCTTGCTGCGCAAGCCGTCGGTCGGGATGCGCCAGGCGGCCAGGGCCTGCAACGCGAAGGTGTTGACCGTGCCGCTGGGTTGGCTGCCCGCCGACCAGGCCTTGAAGCGCCCGGTGCCAAGGTGGTTCATCAACCCTTCAGCCAGGATCGACCGCGCGGAGTTGCCGGTGCAGATGAAGAGTACGTGATGGACTTTGTGGTTCATGGCCGGACTCGGCAGCAGGTTGATGGCGTTTTCATCGCAATGCCAACGGGCTTGCCGCGCGATGCAGATTGACCGCTGCGCGGCACGCTGCCGGCGGTGTCGCCTTCGGTGGCGTGCAGTGGAGCGTGGAAGCGCGTCATGGCAATCTCTCCAGTTCAGCCCGTGGTTTCAAGAAAGGGCCTCAGCAGGCGGTGCACGTGGCGGCTGTGGCCACGCCACAGTCCGCACCCTGGCAGCAGTGCGCGGCGAGGTAGGCCAGCAGAGCGTTCATCTGCGCAATGGCGGGGCGGTAGATGAGGTTGCGGCCTTCGCGTTCCTGGGTCACCAGGCCGGCGTGCATCAGTTCCTTCAAGTGGAAGGACAGCGTGGACCCCGGCGCGTCCAGCATGGCGGACAGCTCGCCCGGCGTCAGGCCCTGCGGTGCGGCGCCAATGAGCGCGCGAAAGACGCGAAGCCTCATGCCCTGGGCCAGGGCAGCGAGTGACGCGACAGCAGCTTGTTCTTCCATAGTTCCATCATGATAGAACTATGGATTTGAGTCAAGCCAAGGTTTGCGTCAGGGCTGCTGCAGCGGGTCTGCCGCAGCGATCTTGTCCTGGGTCTGGGTGTCGAAGTCGCAGGCCTCGTGGCGTTCATGCAGCTGGCTCGCGAGCTCACCCGACACGCGGTTGACCTTGCGCCCGCGCTGCACGGCGGGGCGCTGCCCCACCTGCGCTGTCCAGCGCTGCAGATTTTTGTACGAAGTGACCTGCAGGAATTCCCCCGCGCCATACACCAGGCCCTGCGCCAGCGCGCCGTACCAGGGCCAGACGGCCATGTCGGCCACCGTGTAGTCGTCGCCCGCCAGGTACGGGCTTTCGGCCAGCCGCCGGTCCAACACATCCAGCTGACGCTTGACTTCCATGGCAAAACGGTCGATGGCGTATTCGATCTTGGCCGGCGCATAGGCGTAGAAGTGGCCGAAGCCGCCGCCCAGGTAAGGCGCGCTGCCCATCTGCCAGAACAGCCACGACAGGCATTCGGCGCGCGCCGCGCTGTTCGCCGCGTCGTTCGCCGGCAGAAAGGCGCCGAACTTCTCGGCCAGGTGCAGCAGGATCGCGCCCGACTCGAAGACGCGCACCGGCACCGGCCCGCTGCGGTCCAGCAACGCCGGGATCTTGGAGTTGGGGTTGATGCCGACAAAGCCGCTGCCGAACTGGTCGCCCTCGTTGATGCGTATCAGCCAGGCGTCGTACTCCGCGCCGGCGTGGCCCGCGGCCAGCAGCTCTTCCAGCATCACTGTCACCTTCACGCCGTTTGGCGTGGCCAGCGAATACCGCTGCAGCGGGTGGCGGCCCACGGGCAGTTCCTTGTCGTGCGTGGGCCCCGCGACGGGGCGGTTGATGCTGGCGAAGCGCCCGCCGCTGGCCTTGTTCCAGGTCCAGATCGGGGGCGGGGTGTAGGGGGTCGAATCGCTCATGCGCGGGGCTCCTGTTGGCACTTGGCCATGTTGATCAAGACTGTACGGGTTTGCGTCAGAGCCCTGACAAGCCCGGCAATCCCGGATAACACGCGGGCACACACGGCCCCGGCGGCTGGCTACACTCGGCGCGGCCTGGAGTTGGGAATGCCTTTGTCATCAACGCGTCTGCGTTTGGCCCTGTCGGCCTTGTTTGCGCTGTGGCTGTGCGTGGGCACGCCGCTGGCGCCGCTTCACGCCCAGACAACGGCAGCGGTCGATGCGCCCGCGCTGGCCCCGAAACGGCAACGCCTGGCGCTGGTACTGGGCATTGGCAGCCTGGGCGCGAGGCCGGTGCTCGAGTCAGCCCGCCGCGACAGTGAAGCCGTGGCCGCCGCGCTGCGCTGGGGTGGCTTTGAAGTGCTGCTGCGCCTGGACCCCAGTGCCGCCGATCTTCGCGCCAGCCTCAAGGACTTCCGCGACCGCCTGCGTGCCGACGGCATCGGCCTCGTCTACTTCACCGGCCTGGCGGCGCAGGTAGATGCGCGCAACGTGCTGCTGCCGGCCGACATGACGCTCAACGACGCGCTGGCCGCGCCGGCCGTGGCCACCGTGCTGCGGGCCGTGGGCGTGCCGCTGCAAGAGCTGGTCGATGCGCTGGCCGGCGGCGCCGACAGCCCGCGCCTGCTGTTGGTAGACGCCGCTTACCGCAACCCGGCACTGGCGCGGCTGACACCGTTGGGCCTGGCGCGCCCGCGGGTGCCCACCGGCACCATGGCGCTGCTGGGCCACGCGCCAGGGGCGCTGCAAGACCCGCCCGCCGTGACGCCGCTGCCCAGCCCGCCGCCGAATACGCCGCCGAATACGCCGCCCAGGGATTTGCGTGAACTGGCCGCATCGCGCTTTGCGCGCGTGGTCGTCGACGCGCTGACCACTCCGCGCATCAGCGTCCCGGAAGCGCTGCGCGCGGTGCGGCTGGCGGTGGCCGACAGCAGCGGCGGCCTGGCCCAGCCCTGGCTGGCCGGCGACACCTTCGGGCGCGAATACCTGGCCGATGCGGTGTTGCTGGACGCGCCGATGCCGTTGGCCGGCGCATCCTCGGCGGCTGTGGCCTCCCCCGGCGCCGCAGCGACTGCACCCACGACTGCACCCACGACTGTGACTACAGCAGCCACCACAGCAGCCACCACAGCTGCAACCCCCGACCCCGACCGCCGCACCACCGACGGCCGCACCGCACAAGCACCCGGCCGTGGCGAAAGGCCGGTCTATCAAGCCCGCATCAGCAGCTAC
>JAYSYB010000568.1:0-2957 GCA_043716775.1 Rubrivivax sp. | reverse complement strand
GTGTTTCGCGGGTCAAGCACAACAGGCGGGTGTCGAGCGTGTCGCCAACCGCGTGCTTCAGCCAACCGGCGCTGCCAAGCTGCTTGACGAACGACTTGCACTGCGCATCCACATCACGGCCGTGCAAATCGCGCACCTCGGCCTGCGCCCAGGCGTCCAGCGCCACTGCGAATTCTCGGTGGCGCGGCTCGAAGAAAGGCCAGCGCAGATGTTCCAGTGCGTTCATTCAGTTGCCCTCAAACACCGGCTTGCCCTTGGCCACAAAGGCGCGATACGCGCGGCCAAAGTCTTCGGTCAGCATGCACAGCGCCTGCGCTTGCGCTTCGGCCTCGATGGCTTGGTCGATGCCCATGTTCCACTCTTGGTGCAGCATGGTTTTGGTGATGCCGTTGGCGAAGGTGGGCCCGCTGGCAATCTCGCGCGCCAGCGCCAGCGCGTCGGCCTGCAACGCTTCCGGCGCGGACAGCCGGTTGTAGAAGCCCCAGGTTGCCGCCTCTTCACCGGCCAGCGCCCGGCCCGTGTACAGCCATTCACTTGCGCGCCCCTGGCCCACGATGCGCGGCAGCAGTGCGCAGGCGCCCATGTCGCAACCGGCCAGGCCCACACGGTTGAAGAGGAAGGCGGTCTTGCTGCGCGCGGTGCCGATGCGCATGTCGCTGGCCATCGCGACGATGGCGCCGGCACCCGCACATACGCCGTCCACCGCCGCGATGATGGGCTGCGGGCAGTGCCGCATGTTGCGCACCAGTTCACCCGTCATGCGCGTGAACATCAGCAGCTCGGGCGCCTTCAGCTGCAGCAGCGGGCCGATGATCTCGTGCACGTCGCCACCGCTGCAAAAGTTGCCGCCCGCGCCTTGCACCAGCACGCTGTGCACGTCGGTGGCGTGGCGCAGCTGGTGGAAGAGGTCGCGCAGTTCGGCGTAGGACGCAAATGTCAGCGGGTTCTTGCGCTCGGGGCGGTTGAGCGTGACAACGCCGACGCCGCAGTCGACGTCCCACAAGAAGTGTTCAGCGGGGTAGTCAGCCAGGGCCACGCGGTTGCCGGCGTTCAGGGTGGGGTCGACGCGGTTGGTCATGGCAGGCCTCAGTCTTTCAGGGTGCGGACTTGCTGCGTTGGAAGAGCGACTCCATCTGCGATTTGCCTGCGGTGTATTGCACCGGCCAGTCCACGCCCTTGAAGCCGATGCGCGCAGCTTCTGTCAGCGTCCAAGCCGGGTTGGCCAGGTGCGGCCGCGCGACGGCACAGAGGTCGGCGCGGCCGGCGCTGATGATGCTGTTGACGTGGTCGGCTTCACTGATCGCGCCAACAGCGATCGTCGCGATGCCCGCTTCGTTGCGGATGCGGTCCGCAAAGGGCGTCTGGTACATGCGTCCGTAAGTCGGTTTCTGGTCCTTGCTGACTTGGCCCGAACTGCAGTCGATCATGTCGGCGCCTGCGGCCTTGAAGGCACGCGCGATCTGCACCGCGTCGTCGGGCGTGATGCCGCCATCGACCCAGTCGTGCGCCGAGATGCGCACCGAGATCGGTTTGTCCTGCGGCCAGGCTGCGCGCACGGCGCTGAAGACTTCAAGCGGAAAGCGCAGGCGGTTCGCGAGCGTGCCGCCGTAGTTGTCGTCACGGTGGTTGGTGAGTGGTGAGATAAAGCAGGACAGCAGGTAGCCGTGCGCGCAGTGCAGTTCAAGCCAGTCGAAGCCGGCCTGCGCCGCCAACTGCGTGCTGCGCACAAAGTCGTCGCGCACACGGTCCATGTCGGCGCGGGTCATGGCGCGCGGTACCGCGCCGTCATGCAGGAAGGGCTGCGCCGATGCGGCGATGAGCGGCCAGTTGCCTTCAGCCAGCGGGCGGTCCGCACCCGCGCCCTGCCACGGGGCGTTGGTGGATCCTTTGCTGCCGGCGTGCCCGATCTGCAGTGCGATCTTCCCGCTGCTGCCGCCGTGCACGAAATCAACGATGCGCTTCCAGGCGTCCCGCTGCGCCTCGTCCCATAAACCCGGGCAGCCGGGTGTGATGCGTGCGTCAGCGGAGGTGCAGGTCATCTCGGCTACGACCAAACCGGCGCCGCCCAGCGCACGCGCGCCCAGGTGCACGAGGTGGTAGTCGCCGGGCACGCCATCGACACATGAGTACTGCGCCATTGGCGATACCACGACACGATTCTTCAGAGTGATGCCGCGCACCGTGTACGGCGTGAACATCGGCGGAACGGCGGTGGATGTGGCCAGCCCTGCGCGTGCATCAAACCACTCCTCGAAGCCGTCCAGCCAGCCTTTGTCGCGCAGCCGCAGGTTTTCATGGCTGATGCGCTGGCTGCGCGTGAGCATGCTGTACATGAACTGCTCGGGCTCCAGCTGGTCGCAGTAGCGCTGGCCGCAGACCTCGAACCATTCCATCGCGTTCCAGGCCGCGTTCTGGATGCGCAGCACGTCAATGGCGCGCAGCGCCTGGTACTTGGCCAGCACTGCCGGAATGTGGTCTGCCGTGTCGCCCAGCAGCTTGAACTGCCGCGTGAGTTCAATGGCATCCTCCAGCGCCAGCTTGGTGCCGGAGCCGATGGCGAAGTGCGCCGTGTGCACCGCGTCGCCCATCAACACGACGTGGTTCTTGCCGTTGAAGTGCCACCACTGTTCGCACTTCACGCGCTGGAAGTTGAGCCAGGCCGAGCCGCGCAGGTGGCGCGCGTTGCTCATCAGCTTTTCGCCTTGCAGGTTGCTGGCGAAAAGTTCTTCACAAAACTGGATCGACTGCTGCGGGTCGGCCTTGTCCAGGCCGTGCGCCAGCCACACGGCTTCGGGGCATTCGACGATGAAGGTGCTGGTGGAGTCGTCGAACTTGTAGATGTGGGCCTGGAACCAGCCGTGTTCGGTTTTCTCGAAGATGAAGGTGAAAGGCTCGTAGCGCTTCTTCGTGCCCAGCCAGATGAAGCGGTTGGGCCGCGTCACGATGTCGGGTTTGAA
>JAYSYB010000567.1:0-2983 GCA_043716775.1 Rubrivivax sp. | reverse complement strand
CCGGCCTGGACCCAGGCGAGGTCTTCGTGCACCGCAACGTTGCCAACGTGGTGGTGCACAGCGACTTGAACGCGCTGTCCACCATCCAGTTTGCGGTTGAGCACCTGAAGGTCAAGCACATCATCGTCGTCGGCCACTACGGCTGCGCGGGCGTGCGTGCCGCCATGCGCGGCATCCGCATCGGACTGGCCGACAACTGGCTGCGCCACGTGCAGGACGTGCGGCTGCGCCACCGCAAGCGGCTGGACCATCTGCCGCCTGAAGAGCAGGAAGACATCCTGTGCGAGATGAACGTCATCGAACAGGTCGGCAACGTGGCGCTGTCCACCGTGCTGCAGGACGCCTGGGCGCGCGGCCAAGAGGTGTCGGTGCACGGCTGGGTGTATGGGCTGAAAGACGGTTTGCTGAAGAACCTGGACGTCACCATGGACAGGCCCGACGCAGTGGTGAATGTCTTTGCCACCGCACTCAAGCGTTATCCGCGCGCCCACACCGACACGGGCGGCAAGACCGCTGTGGATGACGACATCCTCGACGACGCCGACACCCGCTTCGGCCCCGGCACGCTCTAGCACACGGCACACGATGTTCCCGCACCACCTCACTGACCAGAGCGCCTTTGACATCGCGCAAGCGCTGATCGACGGCTTCAACCGCCACTATCGCCTGTTTCGCGAAACCACGGCCAACGCCAAGCAGCGCTTTGAGCGGGCGGACTGGCACGGCCAGCAGCTGGCGCAGGCGCAGCGCATCGAGTTCTACGACCAGCGCGTGAACGAAGCGGTGGACAGGCTGCGCATCGATTTCAACATCGAGCAACTGTCAATGGACACCTGGCAGCAGGCCAAGCTGCACTACATCGGCCTGCTGACCGACCACCACCAGCCTGAACTGGCTGAGACCTTTTTCAACAGCGTCACGTCCAAGCTGCTGCACCGCAGTTACTTCAAGAACGACTTCATCTTCGTGCGGCCCGCCGTCAGCACCGAATACATCGAAGACGACGAACCCGCATCAACCCCCACCTACCGCGCCTATTACCCCACCAAGGACAACCTGCACGAGACCTGGAAGCGCGTCGTCACCCACTTTCAGTTGGCGCCGGCCTTTGCCGACCTGGACCGCGATGTGGACCGCGTGGTGCAAGCCATGCTGGCAGAACTGGGCGGCTTCCGCCCGCGCGCCAATTTTCAGATCCAGGTGCTGGCCAGCCTTTTCTACCGCAACAAGGGCGCGTACATGGTCGGCAAGATCATCAACGGCTTCAACGAAACGCCGCTTGCGCTGCCCATTCTGCACGGCACCGACGGCAGCCTGCACATCGACGCCGCGCTCTTTGGTGAAGATGAGCTGTTGATGATCTTCAGCTACGCCCGCGCCTACTTCATGGTCGATATGGGAGTGCCGTCGGCCTACGTGCAATTCTTGCGCAGCCTGATGCCGCGCAAGCCCCGCGCCGAGCTCTACAACGCGTTGGGCTTGCAGAAGCACGGCAAGAACCTGTTCTACCGTGACCTGATGGCGCACCAGCGGCACTCTTCCGACCAGTTCCGCATCGCACCCGGCATCAAGGGCATGGTGATGCTGGTGTTTGACCTGCCGTCTTTCCCGTACGTCTTCAAACTCATCAAGGACTTCTACCCGCCGCAGAAGGACACCACGCGCGAGCAGATCAAGGCCAAGTATCTGCTGGTGAAACAGCACGACCGCGTCGGCCGCATGGCCGACACGCTGGAGTACAGCAACGTCGCCTTCCCGCGCAATCGATTCGAAGAGCAACTGATTGACGAGATTCGGCACTTCTGCCCGAGCCTTCTGGAAGAAAGTGCCGACACGCTGGTCATCAAACACCTCTACATCGAACGGCGCATGATCCCGCTCAACATCTATCTGCAGGAAGCCGGGCCCGAAGGCATGGCGCACGCGGTGGTGGAATACGGCAACGCCATCAAGGACCTGGTAGCGGCCAACATCTTCCCAGGCGACATGCTGTGGAAGAACTTCGGCGTCACGCGCCACGGCAAGGTGGTCTTCTACGACTATGACGAGATCGAATACCTGACTGACTGCAACTTCCGCCGCGTGCCCACGCCGCGCAATGAAGAAGAAGAGATGAGCGGCGAGGTCTGGTACACGGTCCACAAGGGCGACGTGTTCCCTGAGACATTTGCGCCCTTCCTGCTGGGCAACGCGGCGGTGAAAGAGGTGTTCATGGCGCACCATGCAGACCTGCTGGACGCCAGCTTCTGGCAGGGCCACAAGGAACGCATCAAGGCCGGCCATGTGCACGACGTGTTTCCCTACGAGCCGTCCAAACGTTTCACACTGCGGGCCGTGGCCTGAACAGCATATCTAGAAGCCTCTTGAAGGATCGCACCATGCAAGACCCCATCGTCATCGTCTCCGCCGCGCGCACGCCCATTGGCGGTTTGCTCGGCGACTTCTCGTCCCTTGCAGCGTGGGAGCTGGGCGCCGTCGCCGTCAAGGCGGCGGTGGCGCGTGCCGGCGTGCCGGGGGACGCCATTGACGAAGTGCTGCTGGGCAATTGCCTGATGGCCGGCCCGGGCCAGGCGCCCGCGCGCCAGGCCCTGCGCAAAGCCGGTTTGCCCGACAGCACCGGCGCGGTCACGTTGACGAAGATGTGCGGCAGCGGCATGCGCGCCTTGATGTTTGCGCACGACATGCTGGCGGCGGGCAGCGCCAACGTTCTGGTCGCCGGTGGCATGGAAAGCATGACCAACGCGCCGCACCTGGTGTTTGCGCGCAAGGGCGTGAAGTACGGCGCGGCGCAGATGTTTGACCACATGGCGATGGACGGCCTGGAAGACGCTTATGAACGTTTGCCCAACGGCGGCGGCAAGGCGATGGGCGTGTTTGCCGAACAGTGCGTGGACAAGTACAAGTTCACGCGCGAAGCGCAAGATGCCTTCGCCATCGCGTCCACCATGCGCGCCAAGGCCGCCAACGAAGACGGCAGTTTCGA
>JAYSYB010000566.1:0-9108 GCA_043716775.1 Rubrivivax sp. | reverse complement strand
CTGCAAGCCGAGACCACCGACCGTGCGATGCGCTCGGTGAGCCATCAGATGCATGCCGCCAAGTTCCCCGTGCACCGCGACCTGGCTTCGACTTCGAGGGCTCGCCGGTGGACCGCAAGCTCATCCCCACGCTGGCTGAACTAGCGTTCACTGAAGCCGGGCAGAACGTCGTGTTGGTTGGGGGACCTGGCACGGGCAAGACGCACTTGGCGACGGCCGTCGGCGTGTCGGGCATCACCCGTCACGGCAAGCGGGTGAGGTTCTACTCGACGGTGGACCTGGTTAACGCGCTGGAGCAAGAGAAGAGCCAGGGCAAGGCCGGACGCATCGCGCTCAGCTTGCTGCGCATGGACCTGGTCATCCTCGACGAGTGGGGCTGCCTGCCCGTCAGCCACGCCGTTGGCGCCTTGCTGTTCCACCTGTTGAGCCGGCTGTACGAGCACACCAACATGATGATCACGACCAACCTGGACTTCGCCACTGCGCGCCATCGGCACCGTCATCCACAGCGGCCGCCAGCTGGCCACGGCCGAGGCCCGCATCGTCGGGCCCGATGGCAAGTTGTACGCGCACGGCACCACCACCTGCCGGGTATTCGACCTGCCAACGCGCACGGGCTGAAGCCCTGTGTCACCAGCGTGACAGGGCCGGATGCCCCCGTGAATCCGGGTTAAGGCGGTGGTGCGGCCCCGCCGCAGGCCGTATAAAGCTGGAACAAGTAGCCGTCCAGGAGACAAGACATGTTCGACGCTTTCACCCGCACCTTTGTAGCCGCCGCTGCACTGTCGCTCCTTGCGCCGCTGGCGCTTGCCGACGGCGTACGCGTCAAGGACGACCGCCACAATCCTGCCGGCGCACCCTTCCCCAGCAACCGCTACACGGTGTTTGACGGCACGCAGAACACGCTGCGCCGCGTCAACCTGCCCAAGCCCGATTGCGCGGTGCGGCCGAATGACTGCCTGGACATCGACGTCATCAACACGCTGGACGGCTTTTCCACCCAGCCACGCATCACGGTGCCCTTCACTGGCGCGATCAACCCGGCCACGGTCAACAGCAACACCGTCTATCTCGTCAACCTCGGTGACACGCTGACGCTGAGTGGCTACGGCGATCGCGTCGGCATCAACCAGGTCGTGTGGGACGCAGCCACCCACACGCTCGTGTTTCAGAGCGATGAACTGCTGCAGCAACACTCCCGCTACCTGCTCGTCATCACCGACGGCGTGCGCGACAGCACGGGCAAGAAGATCAAGGGCAACCAGGACGACGATGACGACCGCCGCGGCGAAGACCGCAGCGACTACCGTCACGATCTGCAGGCCGGCATGCGCAGCCAGCGGGGCCACCCGCACCGCATCGTGGCCGCCAGCCTCTTCAGCACGCAGAGCACCAGCGCCGACCTGGCCAAGATCAACCGCACCATCAAGCGGTCGCATCCAGCGTCTGTGGACTTCATGATCGGCACGGCCGCCAGCGGCGCGGTGCGCGCGCTGTTCCCGGTGGCCACCGTGCAGGGCATCCAGTTCAGCCGCCAGACCGGCACTGCGCCCGCCTTCACCAGAAGCTTCGTTCCCACGCCCGCCTTGGGCGTGGCGCCCGGCGCAGTGGCGGCGGTGGCTTACGGCCGCTACCGTTCACCTGACTATGAAACCGCGGACAAACACATCCCCGCCACCGGCACGCTTACAGGCACGCCGGTGCCGCAGGGCAGCAACGACCTGGTCGTGCAGATGTTCGTGCCGTCCGGCACCAAGCCCGCCGCCGGCTGGCCAGTGGCCATCTTCGGCCACGGCTTTGGCGACAGCATGTACGGCGCACCCTGGACGGTGGCTGCCACTCTGGCGTCGCGTGGCATTGCCACGGTGTCGATCAACGTCGTCGGCCATGGCGGCGGTGCGCTGGGAACACTTGCCGTGTTGCGCACCACTGGCACGGTGGTGGTGCCAGCAGGTGGCCGCGGCATTGACCAGGATGGCAACGGCGCCATCGCCTCCACCGAAGGCAGCAGCGCCGCCGCGCCGCGCGCCATCATCGGCAGCCGTGACGGCCTGCGCCAGACAGTGGTGGACCTGATGCAGCTGGTGCGCCAGGTCGAAACCGGCATCGACATTGACGGCGACGGTTCAGTGGACCTGGACGCACAGCGCATTTACTACGCTGGCCAGTCCTTCGGTGGCATCTACGGCACCATCCTGCTCGGCACCGAGCCTTCGCTGAAGGCCGGCGTGCCCAACGTGCCCGGCGGGTCCATCACCGAAATTGCGCGCTACAGCCTGTCGTTCCGCGTGCTGACAGCCATTGCGCTGGTGGGCCGCGCGCCGTCGCTGATCAACCTCCCGCCGACGCCAGGCGTGCCGTTCCCGTTCAACCTGAACTTCAACGAGAACATGCCGCTGCGCGACCTGCCCACGGTGCTGAACACGGTGCCGGGCGCGCTGGACATCGCCGCGTTCATCGACCGGTCGCAATGGGTCACGCAGGCCGGCAACCCGGTGAGCTATGCCGCGCTGATCCGCAAGCAGCCGCTGCACGGCCATGCGGCCAAGCCGGTGATCATCCAGTTTGCCAAGGGCGACGTGACCGTGCCCAACCCGACCACCAGCGCCATCATCCGCGCCGGTGGCCTGGCAGACCGCGCCACCTACTTCCGCAACGACTTGGCGTACGCCAACAACGCGGCGGTAGGCAAGAACCCGCACACCTTCCTGACCAACATCGGCAACGCGGCGGGCGTGGGTTATGCGCTGGCCGCGCAGGCGCAGATCGCGGCGTTTTTTGCCAGCCACGGCACGCTGGTGATCGACCCCGACGGTGTGGGGCCGTACTTTGAAGTGCCACTGGTGGGCGCGCTGCCCGAAGGCACCAACTTCATCCCTTGAGCGGTCGCTGACCCAGCAAACCCTGCACCCGCTGGCGCAAGCCGGCGGATGTGGTTTTGCAGACAGGCACGGCAGCGCCCACCTCCAGATCCACCGGGCTGCAGAAACCGCGGCGAAAGGTTTTGACCTTGGCCGTGCCTTGCGCGCTTCGTCGCAGGCACGTTCATAGGCAGCCGGACCTTTCTGCGGTGCGATGGGAATCGCGTTGCCCAGGCGACAGGGCGTGCCCGGCAGCGGTGAGGCAAAGATGCGGTGGTCCAGGATGAAGCGGTGCGGTCCTGGCTCTTCGAGCCGTGTCGCCCGTTGCTCAGGGGATGAGCTCAGGGCCTGAAGAGCGCTGCCTTCAACACGTTGGCGCACAGTGCAACCGCCGTCTGCGCTTCGTCCAGCACCCGGCCCATGGTGATGAAGCCGTGCACCTGGCGTTCGAAGCAGATGTATTGCACCTGGTTGCCGGCAGCGGACAGGGCATCGGCATATTGCAGGCCTTCGTCGCGCAAGGGGTCGTAGCCGGCAGTCAGCACCAGCGCGGGCGGCAAGCGTGTGTGGTCGGCCGCCAGCAAAGGTGAGCCGCGCCAGTCGGCCCACTGCGCCGCGCTGGCGAAGTAGTGCCCACGGTAGTACTCGATGCTCTCGGCAGTGAGCAGGTAACCCTGCGCGTTGGTGGTGTGTGACGGTGCCAGTGCACGCTGGTCGGTGGCGGGATAGATCAGCAACTGGAATGCGGGCGCAGCATCGCCGGCGTCACGCAAGGACAGCGCGATGACGGCTGCCAGGTTGCCGCCAGCACTGTCGCCGCCGACCGCGAGCCGTGTCGCGTCGACGCCCAGCGCCGCCGCCTCGCGCTGCACCCAGCGCGTGGCTTCCAGGCAGTCGTCCACGGCGGCGGGAAAGCGGTGTTCGGGGCCCAGGCGGTAGTCCACGGCCACGACAACGATGCCGGCCGCCGCACAGAGCTGGCGGCATAGCACGTCGTGCGTGTCCAGGTCGCCGATGGTCCACCCGCCACCGTGGAAGTACAGCAGCACCGGCTTCACACCGCAGCCATTGCCCGCGTCCAGGGGCCGGTACAGGCGCAGCGGCACGCCCCCATCGGTGTGCAGTTCCACCACTTCAGCGACGGTGGGTGGGTCGGGTTGCGTGTAGGCGCGGCGCTCACGGTACATGCGGCGTGCTTCGGCAGGTGAAAGCGTCTGCACCGGCGGAACCTGGCGCTGAATCATCAGGTCGATGAGGGCACGGGCTTGGGGGTCGAGCATGGCAGCGTCCGAAGAGTGTCCGTCAAAGTGTACGGCGTGGGTCGGGCAGCAGGCACATAACGCCAGGTGCACGGGCAGCAATGGGCAGCAGATGCTTGCCAGAAGCAAGTATTTCGGCAATGCTTTGTCGGTGCCAACCTCGAACCACCACGCACAGGCGCTGCGCGCCTTCAACCCACAGGCGCTGCGCGCCTTCAACCTTTTCTGCACCGGCCCTATCAACGGTCTGGGTGGCGGGCTTCTGGCGTCGCGTTATTCGCTCACCGAATCACGCCTGCTGTGGGAACTGGCGCAACGCCCTGGGATGACTGCGACTGACCTGGCGCGAGACCTGTCACTGAACGCCGGCTACCTGAGCCGCCTGCTCGCAAGCCTGCGCGGCCAGGGCTTGGTGCTTGCGCAGCGGTCGCTGCTGGACGGGCGGCAGTGGCGCCTGAGCCTCAGCGCCGCCGGCCGCCGCGCCTTCGCGGCGCTGGACCGGGCGTCGCAAGCGCAGGCGCTGTCGCTGCTGCAGCCGCTGTCGGCTCCGCAGCAGCAAGAGCTGCTCTACGCCACGCAGCGTGTGCGCCAACTGCTGTCACCGGTGGATGCCGCGCCGCCACCGCCGCTGCTGCGCAGCCTGCAGCCCGGTGAACTGGGCTGGGTGGTGGCCCGCCACGGCGCGCTGTACACGGCTGAATACGGCTGGGACCAGCGCTTTGAAGCACGGGTGGCCCGCATCGCCGCCGACTTCGTGGACCGCTTCGATGCCCGCCGCGAAGCCGGCTGGATCGCCGAATGGCAAGGCGTGCCGATGGGCTGCGTGTTCCTGGTGCAGGCGCGCGACGACACCACCGCAGCGCCCATCGCGGGCGTGGCGCAGCTGCGCATGCTGCTGGTGGAACCGGCGGCGCGCGGGCGTGGCATTGGCAAGCTGCTGGTGAATGCCTGCCACCGTTTTGCGGCTGACGCGGGCTACACGCAGATTCGGCTGTGGACCAACAGCCTGCTGCTGGCCGCGCGGGTCATCTACACCCACGCTGGCTACCGGCTGCTGAGCAGCGAAGCCCACCACAGCTTCGGCCATGCGATGGTGGGTGAGGTGTGGGAGAAAGACCTGCGCGCATGAAGCCGGCTGATTCGCCCTGCCCTTGCCCCTGCGGCGTGGGCCAGCCCTACGCCGCCTGCTGCGGGAGCTATCACGCCGGCCCGCTGCACTTGGAGGCGCCCACCGCCGAAGCGCTGATGCGGTCGCGCTACAGCGCCTATGTGCTGGGGCTGGGTGGCTATCTGCAGGACACCTGGCATGCCAGCACGCGGCCGCCCGCCGTGCAGGCCTTCGACCCCGCACTGCGCTGGTTGGGTCTGGAAGTACGGCGCCACCGCATGCTGGCAGACGGCAGCGCGGTGGTGGAATTTGTAGCGCGCAGCAAGCTCGCCGGCCGTGCGCAGCGGTTGCATGAAAACAGCCGCTTTGTGATGGAGGCTGGGCGCTGGTTCTATGTCGACGGCGATCTGCGCTGAAACCGTCCTGGCGCTGCTGCTGTCCAGGCCCGGGGCGCAAGGTGTCCGCAACGTCACCCGGGGTCTGTCAGCCGATACGGTGACAACCGCAGCGCCGCCAAGCCCGCTGCAAGGGCGGCGATGACCGCCGCCAACCACAGCACCGTGCGCGCGTCAGTGGCCGAGCCAATGACGCCGCCCGCCACGGCACCGGCAAGCAGGGCCAGTTGCCCGGCCGAGCGGATGCCGGCATCGACACGCGCCAGCAGTGCGTCGGGCACCGCCGTCTGGCGCAAGGTGCGGTCGTGCACGTCGTGCATCACGTGGCCCGCGTCGCCGACGACCTGGTGCGCGAGGAGCCAGGCCACTGCCGCCCAGCCCAGGCCTTGCGTCGCGCTGGCCGCGCTGGCCGCGCTGGCCGCATTGGCCGCGTTGGCCGCGGGCGCCATGGGGACGCAAGCGGCGCCGATGGCGAAGGCCAACAGGCCCAGCGTCATCGTCCAGCCCGGGCCCAGGGTGCGGCCCAGGCGCGGCGCAAGGCTCGCGCCAGCCACGGCCCCCAGCGCGCCCATCGCAGCGACCATGCCCATCGGGCCGGTGGGCAGGGCCACGTCGCGCGTGACGTAGATCATGTAAACGGTGCCCGTGAGCGCCATCGAAAACTTGAGCAGCGCTTCCACAGCCACCAGCGCCCGCAGCAGCGGCCTGTCGGCGACGGCGCGCAAGCCCGCCGCCAAGTTTTGCGACAGGTTTTGCGACAGATCTTGCGACAGGTCTTGCCATAGCTTGTGCCACATGCCCTGCCGCAGTGCCTGCCGGGCGCTCTTGGCGGGCCTAGGCTCTGCCGACACCGCAGGCACTTCGGCCACGCTGCGCAGGCACAGTGCCGAAAGGGCATAGCTCAGCGCATCCACCGCCAGCGACAGCGCCGCGCCCAGGCCCTGGTAGAGCCAGCCGCCGATGGCAAAGGCCGCTGTCTCGGACAGGCTGCCCGCCACCGACAACTGTGCGTTGCGCCGCGGCAGGTCGGCGTCGGCGACGCGCTGCGCCGTCCAGGCAGAACGCGCCAGCTCAAAGGCCACCGTCAACAGGCCTGACGTGGCAGAGACCAGCACCAGCAGCAACATGCTGACCACGCCGGCCCACGCCGCCAGCGCCAGTGCGGCCAACAGTGCGCAGCGCAGGCCGTCGGCCAGCAGCATGGCGGTGCGCTTGCCATGGCGGTCGATCAGGCCGCCCAGCCACAGCGAGCCCACCGCGCCGGCCACCACGTCGGCCACCAGCAATGCGGCCATCTGCGCCGGAGTGGCTTGCAACTGCAAGGCGGCCAGGAACGGGATGGCCAGGCGGCTGAGCATGCTGCCGAAGTTGGACACACTCTCAGCCGCCAGCACACGCGGGAAGTCATCACGCTGCATGGCCGCATTGTGGAGTGGCAGAACCCAGGCTCAGAACACCACAACAGCCCGGTGACAATGCACCGCTGCATGCAAACCGGTCTGATCTACGCGCTCATCGCCTTCGGGATCTGGGGTGTCTTCCCGCTGTACTTCCAGTTCATCGCCCAGGTGCCGCCGCTGGAGGTGGTGTTGCACCGCTCCGCCTGGTCGCTGCTGGTGGTGCTTTTGGTGCTGGCCTGGCAAGGGCGCTGGGCCTGGCTGGGTGAATCGCTGCGCCAGCCGCGACGGGTAGCGCTGTTTGCGGCCAGTGCGCTGCTGCTGTCGGCCAACGTGCTCGTCTATGTCTTCGCGGTGCAGAGCGGCCAGGTGGTGGAAGCGGCGCTGGGCTACTTCATCAACCCGCTCGTGAACGTGTTGCTGGGCGTGGCGGTGCTGCGCGAACGCCTGCGGCCACTACAGTGGTTGGCGGTGGCGCTGGCCGCTTGTGGCGTGATGTGGCTCACCTGGCAGGCCGGGCGTTTGCCGTGGATCGCGCTGGCGCTGGCGGGCAGCTTCGGCGTTTACGGCCTCATCCGCAAGACCGCGCCGCTGGGCGCGCTGGAGGGGCTGACACTGGAAAATCTGCTGCTGGCGCCCGTGGTGCTGCCGGCGCTGCTGTGGTGGACGTTCAACCGCAACGGCGCGCTGCTGCAGGGTTTCAGCCCCCAGGTGGGTTGGCTGCTGCTGGCCGGGCCGCTGACGGCGGTGCCGCTGCTGTGTTTTGCCGCCGCCGCGCGAAGGCTGCCGCTGGCCACCCTTGGCATGGTGCAGTACCTGTCGCCGACACTCCAGCTGCTGCTGGGAGTTTGGGTGTTTCATGAGCCCTTCGACAGCCACCGGCTGCTGGGCTTTGTGCTGATCTGGTCGGCGCTTGCGCTGGTCAGCGCCGACGCTTTTGGCTCGCGGCCTCGGCTAGCATCCGCGCCATGAACCTGCAGCAGCTCTCCACGCCTACCGCACTGGTGGACGGCACGCGCCTGCAGCACAACATTGTGCGCATGCAGTCGCGCATCAGCGCGTTGGGTGCGCGGCTGCGTCCGCACGTGAAGACGGCCAAGTGCCTGCCGGTGGCTGACTTGCAAATGGTGGCCGGCGCGCAGGGCATCACCGTGTCCACGCTGAAAGAGGCAGAGGTTTTCTTTGACGCCGGCATCACCGACATCCTGTACGCCGTTTGCATATCGCCGCCCAAGCTGGCGCAGGCGCGCGCGCTGCGCGAACGCGGCTGCGCGCTGACGGTGGTGGTGGATTCGGTGGCAGCCGCGCAAGCCATCGTGGCGGCTGCGGCGTTGGGTCATGCCTTCGACGTGATGATCGAGATCGATACCGACGGCCACCGCGCCGGCGTCAAGCCCGAATCAGCCCTGCTGCTGGACGTGGGCCGCACGCTGCACGCAGGCGGCGCCGTGCTGAAGGGCGTGATGACGCATGCCGGCGCGTCCTACGAATGCCGCAGCGTTGCTGCGTTGCAAGCCATGGCCGAACAGGAACGCAGCCTCTGCGTGCGTGCCGCAGACCGGCTGCGCGCTGCCGGCCTGCCCTGCACGGAAGTCAGCGTGGGCAGCACCCCCACTGCGCTGTCGGCGCTGCATCTGCAAGGTGTGACCGAAGTGCGCGCCGGCGTCTATGTATTCCAGGACCTGGTGATGCAGGGCGTGGGCGTGTGCAGCACCGACGAGATTGCGCTGAGTGTGCTGTGCACCGTCATCGGCCACCAGGAAGAAAAGGGTTGGGTGCTGGTGGACGCCGGCTGGATGGCCATGAGCCGCGACCGCGGCGTGCCCGACCTGCCGCTTGATCACGGCTACGGCGCGGTGTGCGACGAAGCCGGTGCGCTGATCGACGGCTTCATCATGGGCAGCGCCAACCAGGAACACGGCATCCTGTGCTGGCGCGACGGCCACGCCGACGCGGCGATGTCCACACGCTGGCCGGTGGGCACGCGGCTGCGCGTGCTGCCCAACCACGCCTGCGCCACGGCGGCGCAGTTTCCGCACTACGAAGTGGTGGCCGCCGACGGCAGCCTGCAGCGGTGGCCACGCTTCT
>JAYSYB010000565.1:0-2991 GCA_043716775.1 Rubrivivax sp. | reverse complement strand
TCGAAGTGACGGACGTTCACGAGGCACCCGCTCCCACGGTCTGTCAGGCTTTCTGCTCTGCGCTGCCTATTTCCTACAACCGCAGCGCCACGCGGCTGGAATCTGACTGGGCGCCACTGGCCAGTCTGGTGCTGGAAGCGGCCTACGAAGCCACGCTGTGGGCGGCCGTGCTCAACGCACAGCGGGGCGTCAGCAGAACGGTGCTGCTGACGTCACTGGATGGTGGCGCTTTCGGCAATGATGAAGAATGGACTCTTGCCGCCATGCGTCGGGCGCTGCGAATGGTCCGAGACCAAGGCCTGGAAATCGTGGTCGTCAGCTACGGCCCGGCTTCAGCGGCATTGCGGCAATGGGCGCACACCGCAGCACAGGGTGAACGTCATGCATAGAAGTTGTCATGCCCGTGCTTCGGCCACTGTCAGTACGTGGCCCGCCCACCGGTGAGGTCGAAGACTGCTCCGGTGCTGAAGGAACATTCCTCGCTCGACAACCACGCCACCATCGCGGCCACCTCCTGCACTTCCAGGAAGCGGCCCATTGGAATCTTGCCCAGCATGTAGTCGATCTGGGCCTGTGTCATCTGGTTGAACATTGCCGTCTTGGCCACAGCGGGCGTGATGGCGTTGACGAGGATGCCCTGGGTGGCAAGTTCTTTCGCCAGGCTTTTGGTCAGCGCAATCAACCCGGCTTTGCTGGCGCTGTAGTGGCTGGCGTTGGGGTTGCCTTCCTTGCCGGCCACCGACGCGATGTTGACGATGCGGCCGTAGCCCTTGCCCACGTTGCCTTTCATCATCGCCAGCACCACGTGGCGGCAGGTGAGGTACGGCGCGATCAGGTTGACCTCGATCACGCGGCGCCACACCGCCGGGTCCAGTTCCCAGGTGCTGGCGTTGCCGCCGGTGATGCCGGCGTTGTTGACCAGGATGTCGATCCGCCCTTCGCCGGCCATGGCCTGTGCGGTGGCAGCGGCGACCGCCGCGTCGTCGGTGAGTTCCACCACGTGCCCGCTGACGGCGCCCAGCGGCGACAGCGTTGCAACGGCCGCGTCGAGCATGGTCGCGTCGATGTCCCAGATCAGCACGCGCGCGCCGCTCTTCAGCAGCCGCTCGCTGATGGCGTGTCCGATGCCCTGCGCGCCCCCGGTCACCACCGCAACGCGGCCCTTGAGATCAATCTGGTTCATGTCTTCAGTCCTTTCAAGGCGATAGGGTTGCCCACGCAGTCGGCGATGTACTGGCGGATGATGTCTTCAAAGCGCTGCTCGGGCAGCAGCCCGAGCGCCGCGGCCCGGTGCGCCGACGCGGCCCGCGGCCAGTTGGCCACGATCCCCTGAATTCGCGCGTCAGGCTTGAAGCGCACCAGCGCCCTCACCCGTGGCCCGGCCACCGCCTCCAGCGCGTCCAGCATCTGCCGCACGCTGACATTCAGCGCCGGCAGATTGAGCGCGCTGCGGCCGACGAAGGCTTCGCGGCTGGCTTCAAACACGGCAATCAAGCCCTGCACCGTGCGCTGCGGCGATGACACCGGGTGGCGCACATCCGGCGATACGGGGCATAACGATTCCACGCCCGCCAGCGGCTCGCGGACGATGCCGCTGAAGAAGGAACTGGCGGCTCCGTTGGGCCGCCCGGGCCGCACCGTCACCGTCATCAGCCGGGCGGCCCGGCCGTCGATGTAGCCCTTGCGGGTGTAGTCGGCCACCAGGTGTTCACAGATCAACTTGTGCGTGCCATAACTGGTCTGCGGCGCCGGCCAGGTGTCGTCGGCCACCATCGCCGGCAGCGGCACCGCCGGGTCGGGGCCGAAAACCGCCACCGAACTGCTGAAGACCAGCCGCGTTGGCGCGCCGCCGGTTTCTGTGCGGTGGCGCAGCGCGTCCAGCAGCGCGCGTGTGCTTTCGAGGTTGGACCGCAAGCCCAACTCGAAGTCGGCTTCGCATTCGCCAGAGACGGCCGACGCGAGGTGAAAGACACCGTCAAAACGCTCGTCACGCAGGCCTTCGCAGGCCGCCAGCAGCGGGCTCACGCGAGCCTCCACACGTGGGTCGGCGATCAAATCAACGGGTGCGCTCACTTGGTCCGTCAGCACGACGTGCTCGATGCGGCGTCCTGCAAGCACGCCTTGCGTCAGCAGCGCGCGCGCCAGCCGCGCGCCCACAAACCCGGCTCCGCCGGTGATCAGCAACTTCATCGCGCGGATTCCTTCAGGGCCGAAGCAGCGCGGCCCTTCAGGCGCTGCGCCGGCGCCGACACCGACGGCAACTTGCGGCGCGACGCCAGCACCTGTTCAATGTCATCGCGCGCGCTGTCGATCAGCGTCAAGGCCGCGCGCTCGGCCTTGGCCGGGTTGCGCGCGATGACGTGGTCCAGCACGGCTCGGTGCATCGGCAGCGACGACGCCGGCCCATCCTGCCGCGACGTCGATATTTCAAAGGCCGTACGCAACAGCGCGCCCAGCGCCTTGCTCATCTGCACCAGCATGCGGTTGTGGCAGGCGCGCAGCAGGCCTTGGTGAAAAGCCAAGTCGTTCTGCACGTAGTCGCCGCCGTGTTCGATAGCGTCCTTCATGCCGGCGTAAGCGGTTTCAATGTCGGTGATGTCCTGCACCGTCGCGCGCTCTGCGGCCAGGCGCACGGCAGCGGGTTCCACGATCCGGCGCAGTTCCTGCACCTCGCGCAGGAACTCGCGCGTCAGGCCGGCCTTGCTCTGCCAGGCCACCACGTCGGGGTCGAACCAGTTCCACTGCTCCGCGGGCTGCACCCGCGTGCCCACCTTCGGGCCGGTGGTGAGCAGGCCCTTGGCCACCAGCGACTTGACGGCTTCACGCACCACCGTGCGGCTGACGCCCAGTTCTTGGCACAGCGTGGGCTCTGGCGGCACACCGCTGCCGGGTGGGTAGCGGCCGGCGACGATGGCTTCGCCCAGGCGGTCCAGCGTGTTGCCATGCACGTTCTTGATCATGCGCGGACAAAGGCCGTGATGAGCGGCTCGT
>JAYSYB010000564.1:0-3001 GCA_043716775.1 Rubrivivax sp. | reverse complement strand
AGGTCATCCACGACTGCTACGACCGCGAAGGCGCGCTCGTGCCCTTTGCGCCGCGTTCGGTGCTGCGGCACGTGTGCGACCTCTTTGACGCCCAGGGCTGGAACCCGGTGGTGGCGCCGGAACTCGAGTTTTACCTGGTGGCGCGCAACACCGACCCCGACGTGCCGCTGAAACCGCCCATCGGCCGCAGCGGCCGCGCGGAGACCTCGCGCCAGGCTTACAGCATCGACGCGGTGAACGAATTCGACCCGCTGTTCGAGGACGTCTACGACTACTGCGAGAAGATGGAACTCAACGTTGACACCTTGATTCATGAAGTGGGCGCCGGGCAGATGGAGATCAACTTCTTTCACGCCCACCCGCTGGGTCTGGCGGACGAAGTGTTCATGTTCAAGCGCACCGTGCGTGAAGCAGCGCTGCGCCACGACATGTACGCCACCTTCATGGCCAAGCCCATTGCCGGCGAGCCCGGCAGCGCGATGCACATTCACCAGAGCATCCTGAGCAAGAAGACGGGAATGAACATCTTCAGCAACCCCGACTTCACGGCCAGCAAAGAGTTCTACTGGTACATCGGCGGCTTGCAAAAATACACGCCGGCCGCGATGGCGCTCTTTGCACCCTACGTCAACAGCTACCGGCGCCTGGTGCGCAGCAACGCCGCGCCCATCAACATCCAGTGGGGCACCGACAACCGCACCGTGGGCATCCGCAGCCCTGTGGCCAGCGCGGCCGCACGGCGCATCGAGAACCGCGTCATCGGCGCCGACGCCAACCCCTATGTGGCGCTGGCGGCCACGCTGGCGTGCGGCTACCTGGGCATGATGAACCGCATCGAGCCTTCGGCGGAATGCAAGGGCGACGCCTACCTGGGCGACTTCCAGCTGCCACGCAGCCTGGGCGAAGCGCTGACGCTGCTGCGCGACGAAGCCGACCTGGCGGCAGTGCTGGGCAAGGCCTTCATCACCGTCTACACCGAGGTCAAAGAGATCGAGTACGCGGAATTCATGAAGGTAATCTCGCCCTGGGAACGCGAACACCTGCTGCTGCACGTTTGAGAAGCACCGCATGAACAAACCCGAACGCACGACCGCCGACCTGCAAGCCGCAGACGCCGCGCACTTCCTCCACCCATTCACTGACTTCCAGAGTTTGGCCAAGAAGGGGTCGCGCATCATTCGACGCGCTCACAACATCTACCTGTGGGACAGCGATGGCCAGAAGATCCTGGACGCGATGAGCGGCCTGTGGTGTGTCAACGTCGGTTACGGCCAGCAGGCGCTGATTGATGCCGCCACCCGGCAGCTGACTGAACTGCCCTTCTACAACGCCTTCTTCCAGACCGCCACCGTGCCGGCCATTGAACTGGCTGAACTGCTGGCCGAAGTGACGCCGCCGCAGTTCAGCCACGTCTTCTTCAGCGGCAGCGGCAGCGAAGGCAACGACACCGTCGTGCGCATGGTGCGCCGCTACTGGGATCTGCTGGGCCAACCGCAGCGCAGCGTCATCATCAGCAGGAACAACGCTTACCACGGCAGCACGATGGCGGGCGCGTCGCTGGGCGGCATGAGCGGCATGCATGCGCAGGGGGGGTTGCCGATCCCGGGCATCGTGCACATCGAACAGCCTTACTGGTGGGAACACGGAAGACAGTCCGTCGGAAACCCGGGGCTAACCCGCGAAGCGTTTGGCTTGCAGGC
This sequence comes from Rubrivivax sp., assembly GCA_043716775.1. Lineage (GTDB taxonomy): Bacteria > Pseudomonadota > Gammaproteobacteria > Burkholderiales > Burkholderiaceae_C > Rubrivivax. The sequence continues at coordinate 1,301 of JAYSYB010000564.1, read as the reverse complement.
CGCGCACTGGCTGGAAGAAAAGATCCTGCAACTGGGGCCGGAAAAGGTTGCCGCTTTCATCGGTGAGCCGATCCAGGGCGCGGGCGGCGTGATCATCCCGCCCAGCACCTACTGGCCCGAAGTGCAACGGATCTGCGACCGCTACGGCGTCCTGCTCGTCAGCGACGAAGTCATCTGCGGCTTCGGCCGTACAGGGCAATGGTTTGGCTGCGAGACCTTCGGCTTCAAGCCCGACCTGATGACCTTTGCGAAGGGCGTGACCAGTGGCTATGTGCCGCTGGGCGGCGTGATGGTGGGTGACCGTATTGCCAAGGTGCTGATCGAACAAGGGGGCGAGTTCAACCACGGCTACACCTACAGCGGTCATCCGGTGGCCTGCGCGGTGGCGCTGGCCAACATCGGCCTGGTGCGTGAACTCAAGCTGGTCGAACATGTGCGCGACGACGTAGGCCCGTACCTTGCAAAGCACTTTGCGGCGCTGGCCGAGCACCCGCTGGTGGGTGATGCCGAAACCTGCGGCTTGATGGGCGCCCTGCTGCTCGTGAAGGACAAAACCCACGGCACCGCCTTTGCCGAATCGGTGGAGATCGGCATGGTCTGCCGTGGCCACTGCTTCGCCAACGGCTTGATCATGCGCGCCGTGGGCAACCGCATGATCATCGCGCCGCCGCTCGTCATTACGCGCGCGCAAGTCGACGAGATGGTGGCGCTGATCCGCCTTTGCCTGGACCTGACGCTGGCCGATGCGCATCGGCAGGGCTGGTTGAATTGAACAGCATGACTTCCGAGGCAGCGGTGAAGCAACCTGCTTTCCTCCAGATCCAGGACATCGTCAAGGACTTCAACGGCTTCAAGGCGGTCAACCATGTCAGCCTCGACATCGCCAAGGGCGAGATCTTTGCGCTGCTGGGTTCGTCCGGCTGCGGCAAGAGCACCCTGCTGCGCATGCTGGCGGGCTTTGAGACGCCCACTTCGGGCCGCATCATCCTGAATGGCCAGGACCTTGCCGGTCTGCCGCCCTACCAGCGGCCGATGAACATGATGTTTCAGAGCTACGCGCTCTTTCCGCACCTGAGCGTGTGGCAGAACATCGCCTTCGGCCTGCAGCGCGAAGGGCTGCCCAAAGACGAGATTGCAGCGCGTGTGGACGCGATGCTCAAGCTCGTGCAGCTGAGCAAATTCGCGCAGCGCAAGCCGCACCAGCTGTCAGGTGGCCAGCAGCAGCGTGTGGCGCTGGCGCGCAGCCTGGCTAAAAAGCCCCAGTTGTTATTGCTGGACGAGCCGCTAGGTGCGCTGGACAA
>JAYSYB010000563.1:0-27319 GCA_043716775.1 Rubrivivax sp. | reverse complement strand
CCGTCACGGGCGTGCAGCTGGCGCAGGCGCCGGCCTTCGGTGAGTTGCTGCGCGCGTCGCATGAGTGGGTGTTGAGCCTGCTGATGCTGCTCAAGCACAACGTGGCCGCACACCGGCCCGTGCAGCGATCAACCTTGATCATGCCTTTGATCGCCACGCCCGGCCATGGCTCACTGCCCAGCGGCCACGCGACGGTGGCCGCCTTCACGGCCGAGATGTTGCGGCTGCTGATGTACCGCGAAGGGCCCGATGCACGCGCTCACGCACTGGACCGGCTGGCCCGCCGAATCGCCTTCAACCGCGTCGTGGCGGGTGTGCACTTTCCGGTGGACAGCCAGGCCGGCTACGCGTTGGGTCGGCAGTTGGCACGCACCCTGTCGGCGTTGGCTGGCAACCGCGCGGACTGCCCCCGCGCGCTGGGGCCCGACGATGTCATTCGCGGCAAATTCAGGCTGCAAGAACTGGCGCCTGGTGAAACCGGGTCGGAAGAAGAAGCCGAAGCGCCGGCCGGTCAACGGCTTGCTGCGCCGCAGGTGGCACCGGCCTTGCAAGCGCTGTGGGCGCAGGCCGCTGCCGACCTGGCCCGGCTGAGGGTCTAAGCCATGACCGCCCGCTGGGATAGCTTGAGCCTGGTGGTGGGGCCGCCGCGCCCACCGTTCAGTTTAAAAGGCGCGCCGCCGCACGGGCTGGACCCCTACTTCCGGTGGGCGCGGCACACCCAGTGGAGCGGCTTTGCGCGGCTGGCACGCTGGGACTTGGGTGCGCCGCAGAACTGTGAACTGCAGATCATCGCCAAGGCCGACGACCCAGACACCCTGGATCTCGCCTTGGCAGAACCGATGCTGCGCGATGGCATTTCAGAAATCTATCGCGAGCCGATCCCGGGCTCCTCTTGGCGCGCCTTGCATTTCACCGCCCGGATGACGCTGGAGCAGCAAGATTGGCTGCTGCTCAACCCACTGAACCTGCGCTGGAGGCTGGCCATGCCCTTGCGCGATGCGCAGAGCGCGGCGGAGGCGTCACCCAAGGGCTTGTTTGGCCCCGACCGCGACCAGGCGTCCATGCGCGCCGAGAACGTGGTGAAGGACGCCGTCACTGCGCTGCGCCTGAAGCAAGCCGAAGCGACCAAAGGCAAGGTGCCCGCGGCCGGCAGCGCGCTGCATCTGGATGGCGCTATCGCACTCATCGACTTCGGTTGCCCCTTCTTGAACCGGCGCTTTGCCAAGGACAAGCAGACAAGAATCCGGGCCTTGTGGGATCAGGGCTCAGAGCCAGGCACGGCACGCAAAGGCGACCCCGTCGAAAGCTGGCCCTGGCGGGCACCCCGGCAGTTCAAATACGGACGCGAACTGGGCACAGAGGAATTGCAGGCCATGGTTGGCGCGGCATCCGCAGTGGGCGGGCCCGAAGAGTCCGCCGTGTACCGCGGCATCGACTACCTCATCGACTATGCCGACCCGCGCCGCCGTGTCTGGCTGGCCACGCACGGCGGCCATTTGCTGGACGTCGCAGGCGGCAGCACCGACCCGCTGTCCGGACGTGAAGATGACCCTGCAGCAGCCGCCAACCTCGTCTTCGTGCAACTGCCCGCGCTGACGGCTGCCGACAGCGCCGGTGGCTCACTCTCGGCGCACTTGCTGGACGGCGTGCGCTTTGCGTTGTCCACGGTCGCGAAAGACAAACCGCTGGCTGTGGTCATCAGCTACGGCAACGCGGCCGGACCGCACGACGGCAGTGCGCTGATCGAGTCGGCCTTCGAGGAGTTGCTGAAGTACCGCCCAAACAACTTTGCCATCGTGCTTGCCGCCGGCAATTCACGCACCGACCGCGGCCATTCCCTGCGAAATGTGCGGCGCGACCGCAGCGTTCTCTTGCGCCTGATGCTGACCGAAGGCGACACCACCGACACCTTCGTCGAGACCTGGTACAGCGGCCTCGAACCGCTGAAGCTGCGGGTACGCGCGCCCGAAGGCGTCTGGAGCGAATGGATCGGCCAGGGCGAAGAGATGCTCATGCGCGCCAGCAGCGCCGACCGCGACGTGGTGGCCATGATCCGCCATGACCGCTGGGTGCCCAACGGCAAAGGCGCGCTGGCGCTGCTGGCACTGGCGCCCACTGCACAACCGCCAGGTGTGGATTGCCGCCTTGCAGAGGCCGGGCTTTGGGAGCTGGAATTCCGGCTCGCCAACATGAACCAGGACGTCAACGTCGAGTTGAACACCTGGATCGAACGCGACGACCCCGTGCGTGGCACCGTGGGCGGGCGAACGCATTTTCTGGACCAGACCGACGACGACGAACTCAACACGCTCAGCGGCATCGCAAGCGGTGACAGCACGCTGAAGGTTGGCGGCTTCAATCTGGGCAGCGGCTGCGCAGCGGCCTATTCGTCGCTGCCCCGCAAAGGCCACGCCGCGTTGACCGTGCTCGCAGCTTGCGAAGAAGACCTGGTGCAACCCAACGTGCTGGCCGCCGCCACGCGCAGCAGCGAGGTCTATCGCCTCAACGGCACCAGCGTGGCCGCGCCAGTGCTGGCGCGCAGGCTCTACAACCACATGGTGGCGCTGAAGAGAAGCAATCCACGTGGCGCCGTTTCGCGTGGCGAGTGGTCTGACTTGCTCAAGAAATTGGCCAGCGACGGCGGGGATCCGGCGCTCAAGCCCTTCAATGAATCCACTGAAGATTGACTGGCGCGGGTCGCGGTCGTGACAGTGCGGCTGGGCGCAGCTGCTGACAATCGTCTGCATGGGCATCCTCTACCTCATCCGCCACGGCCAGGCCAGTTTTGGGGCCGCCGACTACGACCAGCTCAGTGAACTGGGCGCGCGCCAATGCCATGCACTGGGCCAGTACTTCGCCGAGCGCGGCGTGCAGTTTGAAGCTGTGCTGCGCGGCACGCTGCGGCGGCATGCGCAGTCTCTGTCAGCGCTGAATGAAGGTTATGGTGCCGCGCTTCCTGCCACCGTGGAGTGGCCGGGTCTGAACGAATACGACAGCGAAGCCATCATCCGCACCGTGCACAGCGGCGCGCTTGCCGCGCCCGACTCACCCGAGGTCTACCGCGCGCATTTCCGCTTGTTGCGCCAGGGCCTGGCGGCTTGGATGGCCGGATCTGTGGCGCCAGTGGGCATGCCGAACTATGTGCAGTTTGTGGCCGGCATCAATGCGGCACTGGACCACGTGCGCAGCCAGCACAGCGGCAACGTGCTGCTGGTGTCCAGCGGCGGGCCCATCGCCACCGCAGTGGGCCAGGTGCTGGGCACGTCGGCCAAGACCACCATCGAACTCAACCTGCGCATCCGCAACAGCGCGCTGACCGAATTTGCCTTCACGCCCAAGCGCCACATGCTGGTCAGCTACAACCATGTGCCGCATCTGGACCGGCCCGGCCGCGCAGACTGGGTCACTTATGCCTGAAAGTTCAACAGCCTAACCGTGCACCGCCGCTGACACAATCATTCCGATAGCGATGCACATCGCGCCCACCACGATGGCCAGGGCGATGTTTTTCTTCTCGATGATCTCTTCCCACAGGTTGTAGGGCGTGAGCTTGTCGATGATGACGAAACAAAGCCAGAAGATGCCCACGCCGATCAGCGCGAACAGGATCGAGCCGAAGAAGACGCCGGGTTTGAGCCATTCGATAGCCATCATGTCGGGCCTCAGTCAAGGTTGATTGTTCACTTGTGGCCACCGCCACCGCTGGAGTAGCCGCCGTAAGACCCGCCACCCGTGCCAGCACCACTGCCCCCACGATAGCCGCTGCCTGAACTGCGCTGGCACTGCTGGAATTCGGTGCTGGCGGCGCCAAAGGTGCGGCGCACGTCGTCGCAGTCGTCGTTGCCACACTGCGCCAGCACCAGGATCAGGATCACCACAATGACAAAGACCACCACGCCCTTGGTGAAACCCGAAGTGCCCCCCGCCAGCGGCAGCACGTCGCGCTGCAGCGCGGCGCGGGAGCCAGCCGCAATACCGAAAGCGTCTGCCACATCGCCCGCGTCCAGCGTCTGGCCGGCCGCCCAGGTGACTTCGTTGCCGGTCTGTTCGCGCGACAGGCGCAGTGCGCTGTCCTTGCCCTGACCTTCGTAGTCGATGACGTGGGCGCGTTCGTCGCGCTGCACCCGCCAGTAGAACTCGCCTTGCACCCACGTGACTTTGGCGGCGTAGGCCCAGCGCTTTTTGTAGTTGGCGTCCTGCCACTGCGCCGCGTCGCCGCGCACGGTGGGCACGCCGGTGATGGGCTTGGCCCAGGACCAGCCGTCGTTGCTGTCCACCAGGAAGGCGAAGCCCTGCGTGCGGTTGTAGAGCAGGTATTCGCGCCAGAAAGTCGTCTCTTCTTCGGCGCTGTCACCTTGAGTGCTGGGGATGTCGCAGCGTTCCTGGTAACCCACCACCTGCCACGGCTGTGGCGCGCCGCCCAGCGCCAGGGTGCCGGTGGTGCCCAGGGCGACCTGGGGTTCGGCACCGCGGTCGCCGCTGTTGTTCTGGGCGTAGTGCTTGAGCTCGCCGCCGACGCCGGCCGACAGGTCCACCACGGCGCTGCACTGTGCGCAGGCGATGCTTTGCGTGGTGCCGAGCTTGACGTTGAGCGCGGCGCCGCAGCTGGGGCATTCAACGCTGCGCGAGCCGAGTGTTTTCTCGCTGGCTTCTTTCAGGCCGGTCATCGCGAGTTCGCTCAAGAGCACCGAACGCCCCATGCTCCACTGCACGCGCGCCGGGTCACTGGCGTCCAGCGTGGCCACTTCGCCAGCGCTGTTGCGCAGGTCGATGACGCTGAATTCTCCGGTCAGGTTGGGCGGCTGCGGCAGTTCACCCTGCGCGGCGATGAGCTTGGCACGCACCACCGACGCCACGTCCCACGCCCGGCCGTCGGCCAGCACGCGCTGGCCGGCTCGAAGCAAATTCGGGCCGTCCAGCGTGGGCGCGTCCGCCGGCAGCGGTGCGTCGAAGGCGATGACGTAGGCGCCGTTGTCTTCGCTGAGCCAGGCGGAGCGCTGGTTGTCGAACAGCACATGCCATTCATTCCAGGTGCCGCCTTCATAGCCGTACTGCAGCCGGCCGACGAGCGTGAAAGCCACGCCCTGGCGCGTGCCGCTGGCGCCCAGTTGCAGGGGGCTGTGGTCGTCGAAGAGTTCGGCGCTGATGCCGATGCGGCGCAGCGCGTCGCCGTCGCGCACCAGCGTGCTGCGGCAGAAGCTGCACACCGCCGTGCTGGACGCGGCCGACGCGAATTCAACCGCGGCCCCGCAGTTGGGGCACGCGGCGCGGTACGCGCGCTGCGGAGTCACTTTGAGCCCCCAGGCTTGTCGCTGCGCGCCTTCGCAACCCCCCGAGGGGGCTGGCCTGCCTTGGGGCGGCCCCGCGTCAGGCCCGCCACAAAGCTCATCAGACCAGCTTCTTCAGCAGCTCGGTCTTCTTGGCAGAAAACTCGTCGTCCGTCAGGATGCCCTTGGCCTTCAGGTCAGCCAGTTTTTCCAGTGTCGCCATGACTTCGTCAGGGCGCATCGCGGGCGGTGCCGCAGCAGCCGCCTCGGCGGGCGCGGCCTGCAAGCCCTTGCCGAGTTGCTGCGCCATTACCTGCCCCAGCGCCAAGCCGGCGCCCAGGCCCATGGCGTCGCCCACCACGCCACCACCGCCACCACCGGCCGCGCCCTTGGCAAATTCCGGTATCGCCTGCGCCGTTTGGTACTGCATGAACTCCCATGTCGCCGCCCACCATGCCCATGCCGATCTTCTGGTCCATGATCTTCTGCAGCTCTTCAGGCAGGCTGACGTTCTGCACCGTCACGCTGGCCAGCACCAGGCCGAGCTTGGCGAATTCAGCCTGCGTCGCGTCGAGCAGCTGCTTGGCAAATTCCACCTGGTTGGCAGCCAGGTCCAGGAAAGGCACACCACTCTGCGCAACGGCGTCGCTGATGTGCTGCAGCATCAGGGCGCGCAACTGGCCGTCCAGGTCTTCGACCGTGTAGCGGTCGCGCGTGCCGCTGATGGTGGTGTGGAAGAGCCTGGCGTCGGTCACCGCGTAGGCGTAATTGCCGAAGGCCCGCAACCGCACGGCGCCGAAGTCGGTGTCGCGGATGGTGACGGGCTGCGTCGTGCCCCAGCGGCGGTCGATCTGCTGGCGCGTGCTGAAAAAATACACGTCGCTCTTGAAGGGGCTCTGGAACAGCTTGTCCCAGTTCTTCAGGTACGTCAGCACGGGCAACGTCTGCGTCGTCAGCTTGTGCATGCCGGGGCCAAAGACGTCGGCGATTTTTCCTTCGTTGACGAAGACCGCCACCTGGCTTTCGCGCACCGTGAGGCTGCCGCCGTACTGGATTTCATTGCCGGCCATCGGGTAGCGCCAGGCCAGCGTGCCGTCGCCGGACTCGGTCCACTCAAGAATGTCGATGAACTGTTTCTTGACGAAGTCCATCAGCGCCATGGCTTGCCTCCTGGTGTTGACGCCCCGGTTCTGGGCGCGGCGGAATAATAAGCCTCCCTTTTCCCAAGGCGAACAATGGGCAACACGGCATGGCAGGTGGCGGTGGTGGGCGCAGGCCCGGTAGGTTTGACGCTGGCGTTGCATGCAGCACGGCTGCTGCCGCACGCGCAGATCACCGTCTTTGATGCCCGCCCGGCAGACGGTGACGGCAAGGGTCTTCCAAAGTCGGACCCGCGCACGCTGGCACTGTCGCTGGGCAGCGTGCAGTTCTTGCAGCAGCTGCAGGCCTGGGACGCAGCGGCTACCGAGCCGATTCTGCAGGTGCACATCTCGCAGGCGCCGCCCAGCGTGGCGACACGTCTGGGTGAACCTGAGGTGCACTTGAGCGCGCAGGAAATGGGCGTGCCGCAACTGGGCGCGGTGCTGAGCTACGGCGCGCTGATGGCGCCATTGCAGCGTGCGTGGGAAGCGGCCGTGGCAGCCGACCCTGCACGGCTGCGGCTGCGCTTGGGCACGCCTGTGGCCGCCATCAAACCGCTGCCCGACGGCGTGGAACTGGACGCCGGAATCGCAGAACGGTTTGACCTGGCGGTGGTGGCCGAAGGCGGCGTGTTTTCAGACCAGATGGCCAAGGCACTGGTGGCCGACTACGGCCAGACGGCGTGGGTGGGCAGCGTCACGCTCGAAGGCGCCACGAAGGGTATGGCCTTCGAGCGCTTCACGCGCCACGGGCCGGCGGCGCTGCTGCCCTTGCCCCGGCTGCCGTCGATGGCCGGCGGCGAATCGCGCGCCGCCCTGGTGTGGTGCGTGCCGCGCGACGACGACCCGGTCGCGGCCCTGGACGACGCACAGCGGCTGGCCGTCTTGAACACGGTCTTCCCGGCTGCTGCCGGGCGGCTTGTCGGCATCACGCCGCTCAAGCCTTTTGCGCTCGGCTTGAACGCTGAGCGCACGCTTGTGAGCGGCAGAACCGTGCGCATCGGCAACGCCGCGCAGACGCTGCACCCGGTGGCCGGCCAGGGCCTGAACCTGGGGCTGCGCGACGCGCATGAACTGGTGTCGGCGCTGCGCTGGGCCGACGACATCGACGCCGCGCTCCAGCGCGCCAACTGGGCGCGCGCCGCAGACCGCTGGTCCACCATCGCCGCCACCGACTTCCTGGCCCGCAGCTTCACCTGGAAGCTGCCCGGCGCGGCCACCGCGCGCGGCTTGGGCCTGGCGGCGCTGCAGGCGCTGCCGCCGCTGAAGGGTTGGCTGGCGCGGCGGATGATGTTTGGCAGCCGCTGAAAGGCGCCGCGAATACCGCGCTTCTTCAGCGCTCCTTCGACGTTAGCGCTTGTCGATCACCCGCAGCGCTTCGCGTCGTGTCAGCGGCGACAGTTGCGCGTGGTATTCGGCGCAGAAGGCCCGCACCTCATCAGGCGCGGCGTACGAGCGTTCGCGCAGCGCCCAGCCCATGCCTTTGCGGATGAAGAACTTCTTCGCCATGGCGCTGTCGCCCACCGACGGCAGGATGAAGTCGTAGAGCAGCACGGCATCGAAGCCTTCTTTGAGCCCGCGCTGGCACAGCATGGCCGCGCGGCGCAGCCACAGGTTGCTGCCCTCCGCCCAGCCACGCAGCAGCGGCTTCATTTCTTGCGGGTGGCGCTGCAGCAACAGGCCCAGCGCCAGGCCCGAGATCTCGTCGTTGTGGTCCCACCACGCGCCGCTGAGCAGCATTTCGTGCAGCACGGGCAGAAGGTCCAAGTCGATCCACTTTTGGTGGCGCGGCAGGCGCAGCAGGTCCAGCGCGGCGTAGCGTTCTTCGCGGTGCGTGGCGCCGCGCCAGAGTGGCAGCACGGTGTCGATGAGCGACTGCGCGTCGGCCACCGGGTGTGCTACCACCACCGCAGCCACCACGCGCCGCCGCAGCGGGGCGGCGACACCGTGGAAGGGCAGGGCCGACTTCATGTAGGCCTGCATCGCGCGCGCCTGCGCCGGCACGGCGGCGGCGGCCAGCGCGCTGCGCAATGCGGCCGCCAGACCATTCGCTGGCACCGTACCGGCCGCCACGGATCTACAGCCGACGGTGTCGCAGCGCGGGCAGCTGCGAGCGCACCAGGGCGATGTGATCGCTGTCCAGGTCGGCCAGCACAAAACCTTCGCCTTCGGGCAGCACGTCGATGATTTCGCCCCACGGCCCGACGACCATCGTGTGGCCCCAGGTGCGGCGGCCGTTCAGATGCGTGCCGCCCTGCGCCGCAGCCAGCACATAACACTGGTTTTCCACGGCACGGGCACGCAGCAGCAGTTCCCAGTGCGCCTGTCCCGTGGTGTGGGTGAAGGCGGCGGGCACACACAGCACATCGCAAGGCGGCTGCATCAGCGCGCGGTAGAGCTCGGGGAAGCGCAGGTCGTAACAGATCGACAGGCCGACGCGCAACCTTTCACCGTTCGGAAGGGGGCCGGCCTGCAGCGCCACGGGCTCGCTGCCGGCAGTGAGCGTGCGCCCTTCGTCGTAGCTCTCGCGCCCGTTGTCGAAGGCAAAGAGATGCACCTTGTCGTAACGCGCGGCCTCTGTGCCGTCGGGCGCAAACACACAGCAGCGGTTCAGCGCCTGCGTGGGCAACGCAGCCGCAGGCCCTGCAGAAACAGGCAGCGTGCCACCCACCAGCCACAGGCCGTGTTCGCGCGCGGTGGCGGACAGAAAGTGCTGAATCGGCGACGCGAGCGTGCTGCCCGGCGCTTCAGCCAGTGCCAGCTTGTCGGTGTCGCGTCGGCCCATGATGCAGAAGTACTCGGGCAGCAGCACCAACTGTGCGCCGGCTGCAGCCGCCTGGGCGACGAGCCGGGCCGCCGTGTCACGGTTGGCGGGCCAGTCGGGTGTGGACACCATCTGAACGGCAGCGATCTTCATGGCGCCCATGGTAAGGCGCCGCAGGGTGGGATATCCCCCTGCTGCAGTGGGCCATGCAAAGGGGAATACGCTCGCAGCACCAGGGAAGCCCCAGCTGAAGTTTCCGTGCTGAGAGAGCCACCCGGACCGACGAGAACGAGGGGTTTGACCATGCCAATCCACAGCGGCGACGCCGATGCGACGTACTCACGCCTGGGCGGCCTGGGCGGCCTGGGCGGCCTGGGCGGCCTGGGCGGCTTTGGCGGCTTCGGCGGCTTCGGCAGCCCAGGCGCTTGATGCAGCCCGACGGCAGCGCCATGGCTGAGCCTTCCACCACGCTCACCACCCCCGCGGTCCGCGGTGCACAAGCGGCGCACTGCCGCTTCGTGCAGCGCGTGCGTCGGCGCTATGCCACCGAATTGCCGTTGTTGCCAGCGGGTGTGCCGGGCGTTGAGGCCATCACTGCGTTGGTGCTGCAATTGCAGGCTGATGGAATGGCTGGCCGTGACCTGCCCTGCGCCCTGCGCGTCGCGCGCCAGTTGGTGCTGGAACGGCTGGCGGTGCTGGACATCGAAGAAGCCGCGCCGCTGGACATCGTCACCGGCTGCATGACGCACCTGGCCGAGGCCACGCTGGAGCTGGCCCTGGTGCAGGCGCAAGTCGAGGCCGATGAACGCCACGGCGCGCCGCTGAACGCAGGGGGTCAGCGCGTGGACTTCTGGATCGTTGGCATGGGCAAGCTCGGCGCGCGCGAACTCAACGTGTCGTCGGACATCGACCTTGTCTACGTCTATGAAGAGGATGGCCAGACTGCTGGCGGCGCGGGTGGCGTGCGCGCGGTTAGCTTCCACGAATACTTCGCCTTCGTCGCCAAGCGGCTCTATGCGCTGATCGGCGACACCACCGACGACGGTTTCGTCTTTCGTGTGGACCTGGCGCTGCGGCCCAACGGCAACTCCGGCCCGCCGGTGGTGAGCCTGTCGATGCTGGAGGAATATCTGCAAGTGCAGGGCCGCGAATGGGAGCGTTTTGCCTGGCTCAAGAGCCGCGTGGTGGCGCCGCGCGCGGCCGTCAACAGCGGGCGCGCGCTGGCGCTGCGGGCGCTGGTGACGCCCTTTGTGTACCGGCGCTATCTGGACTACGGCGTGTTTGAAAGCCTGCGCCAACTGCACCGCAAGATTCGCGAAGAAGCGCAGCGCCGCGCCGCTGGCAGGCCCGAACGCGCCAACGACGTGAAGTTGTCTCGCGGCGGCATCCGCGAGATCGAATTCATCGTCCAGCTGATGCTGGTGGTGCGCGGCGGCCAGTTCCCGGAAATCCGCACCCGCAGCACCTTGCGCGGCCTGCAGCGGTTGGTGTCGCGTGGGCTGATGAAGGCCGACACGGCAGAGAAGCTGGGCGCTGGCTATGCCTTTTTGCGGCAGGTGGAGCACCGCATCCAGTTTCTGGACGACCAGCAGACGCACCTGCTGCCCAGCAATGACGAAGACCTGCGCTGGATCGCACAGAGCCTTTCCTTGCCCAGCAAATCTGACGCCTGCGCGCTGCTGGGCCGGCTGTGCGAAGTGCGCGAACTGGTGGCGGCGGAATTTGACGCGCTGCTGAGCGAAGGGCGGCCCGCAGACGCGCCACCCAACAATCAGGGCAGCCCAAACGGCGCGGGTGGCAAGAGCGGCTGCCGCACCTGCGGCCCGCCGCCTCAGCCCGTGGACAGCGACACCCTGCTCGACCGCCTGCCTGCTGCACTGGGCGACCATCTGCGCGTCTGGGCGCGGCATTCACGCGTGCAGCAGTTGCGCGATGAAAGCCGCCTGCGCCTGGGCCGCCTGATGCAGCGCACCGGCCAGGCCATTCAGGACGGCAGTTGCACCGAAGCCGCAGCGCTGCGTTTTGTCGATTGGGTAGAGCCGCTCTTGCGGCGCGAAAACTACCTGGCACTCTTGGTGGAGCGGCCCGAAGTGCACCGCCGGCTGCTGCGCGTTCTGGGCATGGCGCGCTGGCCGATGCAGTACCTGATGCGCCACCCGGGCGTGATCGATGAGCTGGCCGATGAACGCCTGCTGCAGCAGCGCTTCGACGCCGCCGCGTTTACCACCGAGCTTGATGAACGTGCAGCCGGCTGGCAACGCAGCGGGCAGGACGACGAAGAGCAACTGCTGGACACGCTGCGCCACGCCCACCACGCCGAAGTCTTCCGCACGCTGGTGCGCGATGTGGAAGGGCGCCTGAGCGTCGAACAAGTGGCGGATGACCTGAGCGCACTCGCCGACACGGTGCTGGCCGTCACACTGCGCTGGGCCTGGGCGCGGCTGAAGACGCGGCACCGCGCTGTGCCGGGGCTGGCCGTCATCGCCTACGGCAAGCTGGGTGGCAAGGAGCTGGGTTACGGCAGCGACCTCGACGTGGTGTTTCTCTATGACGACGCCGAAGAAGACGCCGCTGAATCAAGAGATTCACAAGACCAGGCACAGGAAATCTACGGCCTCTTCGTGCGCAAGCTCATCACCTGGCTGACGCTGCGCACTGGCGCAGGCGAGCTCTTCGACATCGACACGGCGTTGCGGCCCAACGGCAATTCAGGGCTGCTGGTCACATCGGTGGCGGCCTTTGAGCACTACCAGGTCGGGCGTGGCAGCAATACCGCCTGGACGTGGGAACACCAAGCCCTGACACGCGCACGTTTTGCCGCTGGGGTCCCCGCCGTGGCAGCGCACTTTGAAGCCACGCGCCGCACTGTCCTCACTGCCGTGCGCGACCATGCGGCACTGCGCGAAGAGGTGCGCGGCATGCGCGAGAAAGTGCGCCAGGCGCGGCCGGTTCCTGCGGGCTTGTTCGACGTCAAACACAGCCCTGGCGGCATGATGGACGTGGAATTTGCGGTGCAGTACCTGGTGCTGGCCCACGGTGCCACGCAGCCGACGATGCTGGACAACGCCGGCAACATCGCGCTGCTGCAGCGCGCCGAAGCGGCCGGCCTCTTGCCCACCGGCGTGGGGCAGGCTGCGGCCGATGCCTACCGTGATTTGCGCCGTGCGCAGCACCAGGCGCGGCTGGACGAAAGGCCGACGCAGTTTGACCCCGCGTCCATGACCACACCTCGCCAGGCCGTGCGGGTGTTGTGGCGAGCGGTGTTCGGTTGATCAACGGGCATGGGCTGGGGTGGCGGTGGTGGCTATGGCTAACCGCTGTATTGATGGGCGGGTCGTGCTTCAGCTGGTGGCTGCCCTCAGCGGGGCTTGACTGGCAGCCGGAGCTGGCCGCTGCCGAGCCCTGGCGCGCGTTCAGCGCTGCCTTTGTGCACTGGAGCCCGCTGCACCTGGGCGCCAACCTGCTGGCCGCTGTGGTCGTCGGCGCTTATGGCGCAGCCGCGCAACTGCCGCAGTCACAGGCCGTGGCTTGGTTCGTGGCGTGGCCGCTGACGCATGTGGGGCTGCTGCTGAAACCCGACCTGGCGCACTACGGTGGCCTGTCCGGCGTGCTGCACGCGGGGGTGGCCATCGTCTGCCTGTGGTTGATGCTGGAAGGCCGCGGTGCGCGACGCTCCGTGGGCGCTGCAGTGGCGCTGGGCCTGCTCATCAAGCTGGGCAGCGAAAGCCCTTGGGGGCCGGCGCTGCAGCACCGGGAAGAATTCGACATCGCGGTGGCGCCCATCGCCCACGCCACCGGCGCGGCTGCCGGGCTGTTGTGCGGTGGGCTGGCGTTGCTGGCACACCGGTGGTTCGGGCGATGAACCGCGAACGCAAAACGTCGCTCGACACTGCCGCCGTGCTGACCGTGCTGGCCTGCTGCGCGGTCTGGGGCCTGAGCCAGGTGGCGGCCAAAGTCACGCTGACGGAAATGCCGCCCCTGTTCCAGGCGGGTGTGCGGTCGTTGGGTGCAGCGCTGCTGCTCCTGCTGTGGTCGCGTTGGCGCGGACTGCCGCTATTTGGCGCTGACGGCACGGCGGTCGCCGGCGTGCTGGCGGGCGTGCTCTTTGCGGTGGAGTTCGCCTGCTTGTTCATCGGCCTGCAGTACACCTCGGCGTCACGCATGGTGGTGTTCCTGTACACCGCGCCTTTCGTGGTGGCGCTGGGCATGCCGCTAATCTCGAAGAGCGAAAGTCTGTCGCTGCTGCAGGGCAGTGGCCTGGCATTGGCTTTTGCTGGCGTGGTGTGGGCTTTTGCCGAAGGCTTTGCGGGCTCTGCAGCGCCGCCGCTGCAGTGGCTGGGCGATGCGCTGGGCATCATCGCTGCGGTGCTGTGGGGCCTGACGACGCTGCTGATGCGCGCCACCCGGCTGGCCACGGCGTTGCCGGAAAAGACGCTGCTGTATCAGCTGGTGCTGTCCGGCGCGGCGCTGCTGCTGGCGTCGGCGTTGTCGCCTGAAGTCTGGCCGCACCGGCTCAGCGGCGTGGTGGCAGGCGCCTTGCTGTTTCAGGTGGCGGTGGTGACCTTTGCCAGCTACCTGGCCTGGTTCTGGCTGGTGCGCCACTACCCGGCCACGCGCGTGGCCGCCTTCACGCTGTTGACGCCGGTGTTCGGGCTGCTGGCGGGCGTGCTGTTGCTGAACGAGCCGCTGACGCTGCGGCTGCTGGTGGCGCTGGCGGCAGTGTGTGCGGGGATTGCAGCGGTCAACCACCGGCCACGGCGCGTCTAGACTTGATATCTCCCGTCGATGAAAGCCAAGCCATGATCACTTTGTGCGGCGTCACGTTGTCCAACTACTACAACAAGGTCAAGCTCGTGCTGCTGGAAAAGGGTGTGCCCTTTGCCGAAGAGCGCGTGCCGACAATGTCCACCGACGAAGCGGTGCTGGCCGCGTCGCCGCTGGCCAAGATTCCCTTCCTTCGCATCGACGGCCAGACGCTGTGCGAAAGCCAGGTCATCGTTGATTATCTGGAAGCGCGCTTCCCAAACCCGCCGCTTCTGCCCGCCGACCCACTGGCCGCCGCCAAGGTTCGCGAGCTCATCGCCTTTGTCGATCTGCACCTGGAACTGGTGGTGCGCGACCTGTACGCGCAGGCTTTTTTTGGCGGCACCGTCAGCGACGGCACCAAGGAGCGCGTGCGCAAGCTACTGGCCAAGAACATCCCGGCTTTTCAGCGCTTGGCAAAGTTCAGCCCCTATCTGGCCGGCGACAGCTTCACGCTGGCCGATTGCGCTGGCTGGGTCAGCCTGCCGCTGGTGGCGATGGCCACGAAGAACGTTCTGGGCACCGACATGCTGGCTGACGCTGGTGTGGACTGGGAGGGCTACGCAAAGCTGGTGGGTGCAAGGCCCTCAGCGATGAAGGTCAGCGAGGACCGCAAGGCCGAAATGGGTCGGCCGCCGACGCAGGTTTGACAAGGCCAGGTCGGGTCTGATCCGGCCTGATCAGACCGGCCGCAAACGCGCCTGTGCGGCGGCTACCGCCGCCACCATTTCCTTGCGGTAACGGTTGAGTTCCTGCACGCTGGCGAAGCTGCGTTCCATCAGCAGCGACAGGTTGTGCAGGATGCGGTCAACCACCTTGTTTTCCCACACCGCATCAAACTGGATCTGCTTGTCCAGCCAGTGTTCCAGCCATTCCGGGTTGGGCATGCGGCTCTGGATGGTGTCGCGCGGGAACAAGGCCGCGTTGACGTGCAGATTGGTCGGGTGCAGCGCCTGCGCGGTGCGGCGTGCGCTGGCCATCAGGACACCGATCTTGGCAAACGCCGCACGCGCTTCGTCGCCAAACTTCGTCATCGCGCGCTTCATGTAGCGCAGGTAAGCGCCGCCATGGCGCGCTTCGTCGCGTGCCAGGGTTTCGTAAATAGCCTTGATCACGGGTTCGCTGTGCCATTCCGCAGCGCGGCGGTACCAGTGGTTCAACCGAATCTCACCGCAGAAATGCATCATCAGCGTTTCCAGCGCCGGGGCGGGGTCGAATTCAAAGCGCACCGCGTGCAGTTCTTCTTCAGTCGGCACCAGGTCGGGTCTGAAGCGGCGCAGGTATTCCATTAGCACCAGCGAGTGTTTTTGTTCCTCAAAGAACCACACACTCATGAAGGCGCTGAAGTCGCTGTCTTCGCGGTTGTCACGTAAAAACATCTCGGTGGCTGGCAGCGCCGCCCATTCGGTGATGGCGTTCATCTTGATCGTCTGCGCCTGCTCTTCGCTGAGGTGGGCGGCGTCAAAACTGGCCCATGGGATGTCGGTGTCCATGTTCCAGCGGACAGCCTCGAGTTGCTTGAAGAGTTCTGGGTAGAGCATGGCTGGGCCCTCGTGTGTGGGGCAATTCTAGGGAGACTTCTGCCGGCTGTGCGGGCTCAACCTTGCAGTCGCCGCTGCTGCAGGGCTGTAGGCAGATCGGCCAGCGTGTTGAAGGACAGCACGCCCTGCACCGGTCGACGGTGAAGCACCGGCGCGCTGCCGCCAGCCCACAGCGCCACATGGGTGGGCAGCTTGGCGCGCAGTTCGCCCAGGCCGTCGGCGATCTGGTTGGGGTTCATGCAACCGGTGAAGCTCAGGGCGACGATCTCGCTGCCCAACGCAGTGGCCGCCAGCACCAAATCCCACAGCGGCGTCTGCACACCCAGCGACACGCAGCGGCAGCCTTCCAGCGCCAGCACCGCCTCGGCCATCAACAAGCCCAGGCCGTGGGGCTCGCCGGGAAAGGTGGACAGCAACACACGCGGGCTGTCAGCGGCAGCGGGTTCAGGCACGCTGGCGATCGCACTGCGCAGCACGACCTGCACCACCTCGGTGTAGAGGTGCTCTTCAAAAACCTGCAACTGGCCGCGCAGCCATGCGTCACCGACGGCGCCGTTCAGTGGCGCCACCACCTCATTGACAAACCGAGCCACCCCCACGCGCAACAGCAACCGGGTGAGTTCATGGCGCAGCCGCCGTGCGTCGTGGGTGCGGATAAGGTCAATGTGCGCCCGCAGCACGTCCATGCAGAGCACCGTGTCAGCGCCGCGCACTGGCTGGTCCACGGTCTGTTCAGTCAGCGCCTGCAGTGCATCCAGCGGCAGCGGCACGATGCGGCCGGGGCGGTGCCCGGCGTCGAGCAGGCGCTTGATGACGCGCAGTTTTTCGACGTCCGGCATCGTGTAGGCGCGCTCGCCAATGGCGTCGCGGCCCGGTGATGGGAAACCGTACCGTCGCTCCCAGACGCGCAAGGTGTCCTTGCTCAGGCCCGTGTCGCGTTCGACCGCAGCGATCGACAGCGTCAAGGCAGGTACGCGGGTTCTGTCGTTCACGGTGTCTTTGATAAGGGCATTCAGCAACTTCGGGCTGGGCGTGTTCTTGACGTTTTGCCCTGGACAAATGTCAGCACAGACATCAAGACAAGCGCTGACGGAAATCCGGACAAGGCGGTACGGCGTGTCACTGCGCCGGCCCGACTTGCCAATCGCATCGGTCGCCATGATGCACTTCCGAGTTTCTGGGATTCCCTGTCGTGGACATGGATTTGCTTCACCGCAACCTGAAAGGTAATATACCATCCAGTCGCAATATGACTAATCAGTTCATGATCATCTTTTCGATGTCTTCCTCGTCTCGAACTTCTTTACCTTCGAGGCCCCGTCACGCTGGAACTTCGGCGGTTGCGAGTCGTCTGAACTCGCATGCCGGCCCTGTTTTGGCGGTGCCGTCGATGAAGGTTTTTCTGCTGTGCGGTCGGCCGGTTTCGCCGGCTGCAATCCCTGGGCGGTTCTCCTCCTCCTCCCTCCCTCCCTCGTTCGCCCGGGGGCGCCGCACAGCAGTCTTTACAACCAGGGGTACCGCCAGCGGCGGTACCCCTTTTTCGTGCAAAGAGGCCGCGCGATGAAGCGTGTGGCCGTCGTCGGGTCCGGCATCTCGGGCCTGGGCGTGGCGCACGCGCTGGCCGGTGAGGCGCACGTCACGCTGTTTGAAGCGGGCGACTACTTCGGCGGCCACACGCACACGGTGAACGTCACGCTGGACGGCATCACCCACGGCGTGGACACCGGCTTTCTGGTCTTCAATGAACGCACCTACCCGAACCTGATCCGCTTGTTTGCGGAACTGGGTGTGGAGACCGCACCGGCAGAAATGTCGTTTTCGGTGCAGGTGCCTGACCGCGCCAACCAACGGGGCCTGGAATGGAGCGGTAACGACCTGAACGGCGTCTTCGCCCAGCGCCGCAACCTGCTGCGGCCCAGCTTCCTGCGCATGCTGGCCGACATCGTGCGCTTCAACCGCCTAGCCACCGGCTTGGCCGAGCGCAGTACAGACGCGAGTGCAGACGCAAGTGCAGACGCAAGCGCAGACGCCGACCTGTCCGAACCGATCGGCGACTTCCTGGCCCGCCACCGCTTCGGTGCGCCGTTTCGGGAAGGTTATTTTCTGCCGATGATCGGCTGCATCTGGTCTTGCCCCACCGACCAGATGCTGCAGTTCCCCATCGCCACGATGATCCGTTTCTGCCACAACCACGGCCTGATCCAGATCAGCAACCGCCCGCAGTGGCACACCGTGCGCGGCGGCGCCAAACACTACGTGCAGCGCATGCTGCCGCAGATTGCAGACGCCCGCCTGCGCAGCCCTGTGCTGGGCGTGAAGCGCCTGCCGCCAGGCAGTGGCACGCACGGCGTGATGGTGGCCACGGCACTGGGCACTGAGCGTTTTGATGAAGTCGTGCTGGCCAGCCACAGCGACCAGAGCCTGGCACTGATCGACGACGCGTCAGTCACTGAACGCCGCGTGCTCGGCGCCATCCGCTACCACCCGAACCGCGCCGTGTTGCACACCGACAGCATCGTTCTGCCGCAACGCAAGCGCGCGTGGGCTGCCTGGAACTACGCCCGCGCCAGCGATCTGGGGCGCGAACAGGCCGCCGTCTGCCTGCACTACCTGCTCAACCGCCTGCAGCCATTGCCCTGGCAGCAGCCGGTGATCGTCTCGCTCAACCCCGACCCCACGCGGATGCCGCGGCCGGACAAGGTGCTGGGCGAATACAACTACAGCCACCCGGTGTTCGACCAGGCCGCCATCGCCGCGCAGCAGCAGCTGCACCAGATCCAGGGCCAATCGGGCCTGTGGTTCTGCGGCGCCTGGACGCGTTACGGCTTTCATGAAGATGGGCTGATGTCGGCGCTGGCGGTGGTGGATGGCCTGCGCGCGCAATGGCGTCAGCAGTCCACGTTGAAGGCTGTCGCATGAACCTGCCGCAGATCGGCACCGGCGTGGTCCGCCACCGCCGACTGCGGCCGCAGGGCCATGCCTTCAAATACCCGACCTACTTCCTGATGTTGCCGATGCGCTCGCTGCGCTCGGCGTCCGATACATCCACCCGATGCGCGCTCCCGCGCAACCGCTTCGGCCTGCTGAGTTTTCACGACCGCGACCACGGTGACGGTCGAGCCGATGCTCTGGCTTGGCTGGATGACTTGCTGGCCAGCGAAGGCATCCACGACGCAGCGGGCGAGGTCTGGCTGCACACCTACCCGCGCGTGCTGGGCTATGCCTTCAAACCCGTCAGCTTCTGGCACTGCCAGCGCAGCGACGGCACCCTGGCCGCCATGGTGGTGGAAGTCAACAACACCTTCGGCGAACGCCACTGCTACCTGCTGGCGGGGCCGACGCTGGCATACGGCCGCGAACTGCAGGCACAGAAGGTTTTTCACGTCTCGCCCTTCTGCGCCGTGCAGGGCCGCTACCGCTTTCGTTTCATGCACACGCCCGCTCGCACGGTGGCGCGTGTGGACCTTGACGACGACGCTGGGCCGTTGCTGCAAACCAGTGTGTCGGGCCACCTGACGCCGCTGACTGCACGGGCCTTGCGGGCCGCCTTTTTCGGCATGCCGCTGATGACCTTTGGCGTGATCCTGCGCATTCATTGGCAGGCCATCCAGTTGTGGGCCAAGCGCGTACCACTCGTCAGCAAACCTGCGCCGCCGCAGGCTTTCACTTCGCGCTGAGTGGCAGGTTTCATATCCATCCCCATCCCCATCTGCATCCCCGTCTCAGCCCATCCGCTTTTGAACACCCTGCCCACCTTCGACGCCATGACGACGACGTTCACCGCCACACCCCTGTCCCTGCCTTCGGCCGCACCCGCTGCGGCACGAGCCGTTTTCCGCCTGCTGCAAGGCTTGAGCGTCGGCACGCTGGACCTGCAGTTTCCGGACGGCTCGCAAGCCCGCTTCGGCCAGGGTGCAGAGCCCCGCGCCGCCATGCGTCTGAACGACTGGAGCGCATGCACGGCAGCGCTGAAAAGCGGCGACATCGGCTTTGCGGAAAGCTGGATCGCCGGTGGTTGGACAAGCCCTGACCTGGCTGCCTTGCTGAAGCTCTTCATCGCCAACCGCGACGCGATTGAAAAGGTCATCTACGGCACCTGGTGGGGCCGCTTCATCTACCGCGCCAAGCACCTTCTGAACCGCAATTCACGCCAAGGCAGCAAGAAGAACATCCACGCCCACTACGACCTGGGGAATGCTTTCTACAGGCAGTGGCTGGACGAGACGATGAACTATTCCAGCGCGCTCTTCGCTGGCGACAACACGTTGACCATGCCGCAAGCGCAGGCCGCCAAGGTGCGGCGCGCGCTGCGCGAATGCGGCGTGCAGCCGGGCCATCGGCTGTTGGAGATTGGTTGCGGCTGGGGCGCGCTGGCGGAAACTGCGGCCGTTGAATTTGGCGCCACGTCACCGGCGTCACGCTGTCCACCGAGCAGCTGGCCTACGCGCAAGACCGCGTGCAGCGCGCTGGCGTTGCCAGCCAGACCGAACTGCGGCTGCAGGACTACCGCGACATCGCCGACGAGCCTTTCGACGCCATCGCCTCCATCGAGATGTTTGAAGCCGTGGGCCGCGAATACTGGGACAGCTTCTTCGCCACGCTGCGCAACAAGCTCAAACCCGGCGGCCGTGCCTGCATCCAGAGCATCACCATTCGTGACGACCTGTTTGACCGTTATGTGCGCAGCACCGACTTCATCCAGCAGTACATCTTTCCCGGCGGCTTGTTGCCCAGCGTGTCGGAGTTCAAGGCCCAGGCCGCACGCGCCGGGCTGGAGGTGACGAACGTACTCGACTTCGGCCGCGACTACGCAGAAACGCTGCGCCGCTGGCGCACGCAGTTCCTGAGTCGCGACGGCGAGGTGCGGCAACTCGGCTTCGACACCCGCTTCATGCGCATCTGGGAGTTCTACCTGGCGTATTGCGAAGCCGCTTTCGACACGGGCAACACCAGCGTCGTGCAGTTCACACTGCAGAAGAAGGTTTGACGGCTGTGCAGCGGCGGAAGGTGATGGGGTTTGCGTTTGCTGTGGCGGCGTTCGGAGCGGCCGGCGTGGGTGCACAAGCGCCCACGCCACCCGCTCCGCCCAGCGAGGTCGCCACCGAAATTCCCGGTGCCAAGTTGCAAGGCGGCGGCACACTGCGCTTCCTGGGTCTGCGGGTGTACGACGCGCGGCTGTGGGTGGGCGCCGCAGCACCTGGCGCAGACTGGGTCGCTGCACCACTGGCGCTGGAGCTGGACTACGCCCGCAGCCTGGACGGCGTGAAGATCGCCGAACGTTCGCTGACCGAGATGCGCCGCCAGGGCGACATCGCTGCCGACGTGGCCGAGCGCTGGCTGGGTGCGATGAAGCAGCTCTTCCCCGACGTAAAGGCGGGCGACCGCATCACCGGCGTCAACGTGCCGGGCCTGGGCGTGCGCTTCTTCATCAACGGGCGCTTGAAGAGTGATCTGCGTGACACCGCGTTTGCGCGTTATTTCTTCGGCATCTGGCTGTCGTCCAAGACGTCGGAACCAGCGCTGCGCGACAGCCTGCTTGGCAAAGCGCCATGACCGACACCACTGCGCCCGCGCCCTTGTGGCGCGGCGGCTGGTCCCAGGGCGTCCACTACGGCGCACTGGGCCTGCCGCTGGCCTTTGTGGCGCTGCCGCTGTATGTGGTGCTGCCCAACCACTACGCCACGGAGTTCGGCATCCCGCTGGCCACTCTGGGCGCGCTGCTGCTGGGCGCGCGGCTGTTTGACGCCGTCGCCGACCCGCTCATCGGGCGCTGGGTCGATGGCCTTTTCGCGCAAAGCGCCAGCCGCGTGCTGGGCGTGGCGGCGGTGGCTGCGTGCGTGCTGGCGCTGGGCTTTCGCGGACTCTTTTTTCCGCCAGTGCAGGGCGCGCAGGCACTGCTGGTGTGGTGCGCCGCGCTGCTGGCCGTGACGTACTTGAGCTACAGCGTGCTGTCGGTGCTGCACCAGGCATGGGGTGCGCGGCTGGGGGGCGACGAAAGCCAGCGCGCGCGCATCGTGTCGTGGCGCGAAGGGCTGGCACTGGTGGGCGTGCTGGTGGCGAGTGTGCTGCCTTCGGTGGCGGGTTTGTCGATCACGTCGGTGGTGTTCGCGGTTGCGCTTGCGCTGGCGGTGGCGCTGCTGTGGCGGGCTCCGCTGGCGCCGCGCAGCCGGACAGTTGCGGGGACAGCCCGTCTCACGGCGCCGCTCGCCATCCCTGCCTTCCGCCGCCTGCTGGCCATCTACCTCGTCAACGGCGTGGCCAGTGCAGTGCCGGCAACCCTGGTGCTGTTTTTCATCCGCGACCGGCTGCAAGCACAAGCCTTCGAGCCGCTGTTTCTGGCCAGCTACTTCGCGGCCGGCGCCCTGAGCATGCCGCTGTGGCTGCGCGCCGTCGCGCGCCTGGGGCTGGCCCGCGCGTGGTTGGCAGGCATGGGGCTGGCCATCGCCACCTTCGCCTGGGCCGCGCTGCTGGGTGCGGGTGATGTGCTGGCCTACACCGCCGTCTGCATCGCCAGCGGGGTGGCGCTGGGCGCCGACCTCACGCTGCCCGGCGCGCTGCTGGCAGGGGTGATCCAGCAGCAGGGCCACGGCCAGCGGCTGGAGGGCGCGTACTTCGGCTGGTGGAACTTCGCCACCAAGCTCAACCTGGCGTTGGCTGCCGGCATTGCATTGCCGCTGCTGGCGCTGTTCGGCTATGCCCCCGGCGGCCGCGATGCGGGCGCGTTGCAGGCGCTGACGCTCGCCTATTGCGTGCTGCCCTGCGTGCTGAAGCTCATCGCATCCGCATTGCTCTGGACCTTGTGGGTCAAGAAGGAAGTTCGACCATGAATCGCCGCTTTGTCTTTGCAACCCTGATTGCCGCCACGGCGTTGATGGTGGGCTGTGCATCCCCTGCACCGGCCGACTACGCCGCTGAAAGACCGGTGCTGGACCTGAAAACCTACTTCAACGGCGAGTTCGTCGCCCACGGCCTCTTCACCGACCGCTCCGGCAAGGTCGCGCGCCGTTTTGTGGTGCAGATGACCGGCAGCTGGCAGGGCAGGAACGGCACGCTCGACGAACGATTCACCTACAGCGACGGTGCCACCGAGCGCCGCGTCTGGCGCCTGACGGACGAAGGCAACGGCCGCTGGACCGGCCGCGCCGACGACGTGCTGGGCGTCGCCGAAGGCCAGTCCGCCGGCAATGCGCTCAACTGGCGCTACACACTGAAGCTGCCGGTGGACGGCAAGGTGGTCGAGGTGCAGTTCGACGACTGGATGTACCTGATGGACGAGCGCGTCATGCTGAACAAGGCGGTGATGAGCAAGTTCGGCATCCGGCTGGGTGAAGTCACGCTGTCTTTCTACAAGAAGTAGCCGATGGCGCTGAACCCCCGCATCGACAGCTGGGCCGGTCGCACCGTGTGGCTGGTGGGCGCGTCCACCGGCATCGGCCGCGCCACCGCGTCGCGCTTGCACGGCCTGGGTGCGCGTGTGGTGGTCTCGGCACGCAGCCGCGAGGCACTGGACGCTTTCGTCGCCGAGCACCCGCGCAGCGACGCGATGGCGCTGGACGCCACCGACCGTGCCGCCATGCACGACGCCGCCGCGCACATCGTGCGTGTGCACGGCCGCATCGACCTGGCTATGTACTGTGCAGGCACCTACAGCGCCATGCGCGCCACGGACTTCGACTTCGAGGTGGCAGAACGCCACGTGCAGGTCAACTATGTCGGCGCGCTCGTGATGCTGGATGCCGTGCTGCCGCACCTGCTGACCCAAGCGCGCACGGGGAAAAAAGGCTTGATGAACGGCCACATCAGCCTGGTGTCCAGCGTGGCTGGCTACCGCGGCCTGCCGCAGTCGTTGGCTTATGGCCCGACCAAGGCGGCGCTGATCAACCTGGCCGAAACTCTGCACCTGGACTTGGAACCGCTGGGCGTGGGTGTGTCGGTCATCAACCCGGGCTTTGTTGAAACGCCACTGACGGCGCGGAACGAATTTCGCATGCCGGCGCTGATCACGCCCGAACAGGCGGCGGTGGAAATCGTGCGCGGCTGGGAGAAGGGAGATTTTGAAATCCACTTTCCGAAGCGCTTCACGCTGTGGATGAAAGCCTTGCGACACCTGGGCTACGGCGCCTACTTCGCGGCCGTTCGGCGGTCTACAGGGCTGTGATGGACGCGGCAAAGCGCACCCTTATCGACCCCGATGTGCAGCGCATCGTTGCGCTGTTTGAGCGGCTGTCGCTGCAAGATCTGCCGCGCCTGGCGGAGTTCTACAGCCCCGATGCGCGCTTCAAAGACCCGTTCAATGACGTGCAGGGCGCGGCCGCCATCCAGGGCATCTTCGAGCACATGTTTGAGTCACTGGA
This sequence comes from Rubrivivax sp., assembly GCA_043716775.1. Classification (GTDB taxonomy): domain Bacteria; phylum Pseudomonadota; class Gammaproteobacteria; order Burkholderiales; family Burkholderiaceae_C; genus Rubrivivax. The sequence goes on along the minus strand of JAYSYB010000563.1, from coordinate 3,451 downwards.
CGGGCCGCGCTTCAGCATCCGCGACACCATCGTAGAAGGCGACCAGTGTTTTCTGAGCTGGGATTTCCACTTCCGCATGAAGCGCTTCAACCGTGGAGAGCAACTCATCCGCGGCAGCACGCATCTCAAGCTGTCTCCGGACGGTCGAATCACCCTGCACCGCGACTACTGGGACGCGGCCGAAGAGCTGTACGAAAAGCTGCCGCTGCTGGGCGCGCTGATGCGCTGGCTGAAGCGCCGCGCGAATGGGTGAAACGGTTGAACAGGCCGAACGGCTGAAACCGACCTAACGCTGACCTTCAGTGAGCGAGAAAGCCTGGAACAGGCCTGACTTGTCCACAAAATAAGTCTCGGTGTATTTCACCGTGCCGCCCGTCATCTTGGTCGGTGCCGGGAAAGGCGCGGCGCGCTTGACCATGGCGATGATCCATGGCGCCACTTCGTCGGCAGCAGGTTTGCGCACGACTTGGATGTTGACCACGTTGCCGGCGGCGTCGAGTTCGGTTTCTATCATCATCACACCGTACAGCAGCGGCGGCAGTTTGCCGCGGTACACGCGCATCGGGAAGCACGCATACAAGTGGCGCGCGGCGTCGATGCGGAATTCCTGCTCCACGTCCTGGCCCGACGGCACCGGCGTCTTGCATGTCGGTGTGGGCACCATGCTGAACTGGGCGCTGGCGCCCTGGGCGGCAAGGGCCGATGCGGCAAATAGCAACCCTTGCAGGATGCAGCGGGTGGGGATCGGCGTCTTCACGGTGTGGGTCCTTGTGCGTCCGGCCCGTGCCAGGTTCTCCCTCCTGCACAAGGCGCAGCCGAGGTTACACGATGGTCGTGCCGGCACCATCCACTCGCGGTGGTAGTCACGGCACCATCCCGGCAGGAACTAACGCAGTGCCTCTGTCAAGCAACGGCTACCGCAGCCAGCCCTTGCGCCTGAAGTAGATAAATGGCGCGGCCACCGACGCGACCATCACCGCCAGCGCAAAGGGGTAGCCCATGGCCCAGTCCAGTTCTGGCATGAACTTGAAGTTCATGCCGTAAATGCTGGCAATGAGCGTGGGCGGCAGCAGCGCCACGCTGGCCACCGAGAAGATCTTGATGATCTTGTTCTGGTTGATGTTGATGAAGCCGACCGTTGCGGCCATCAGGAAGTTGATCTTGTCGAAGAGAAACGCGGTGTGGCTGTCCAGCGAATCAATGTCGCGCAAGATCTGCCGGGCTTCTTCAAACTGTTCGGCATTGAGCATGCGGCTGCGCATCATGAAGCTCAGTGCCCGGCGCGTGTCCATCACGTTGCGGCGGATGCGGCCATTCAGGTCTTCTTCACGGGCGATGGCCGTTAGCGCAGCACCGGCCGCCTGGTCGTTGACGTCCTGCGTGAGCACGCGCGCGCTAACTTTTTCCAGGCTGTCGTAAATACCCTCCAGAACATCAGCCGAGTATTCGGCGTCAGCGTCATAAAGCTTCAGCAGCACGTCCTTGGCGTCCTCGATCAGCGCCGGAATTCGCCGCGCCCGCAGCCGCAGCAGGCGAAACACCGGCAGGTCTTCGTCGTGAATGGAAAACAGCACCTTGCGGTGCAGGATAAAGGCCACCCGCACGTTGCGCGCGGGCTTGGCTTCAGGGCCTTTGTGGTTGTCTTCGGCGGCAATCAGGAAGTCGGACCGGATATGCAGCTCACCGTTGTCTTCTTCGTAAAAACGCGCCGACTCTTCCAGGTCGTCATCGACCGCGTCTTTGGGAATACTGAGTGCAAAGCGCGACTCGACCCAGCTGGTCTCGTCTTCGCTCGGGTTTTCAAGATCCACCCAGACGGGCTCGACATGGGCCAGGGCTTCCAGACTTTCGATCTCTTCCTGGAACAGCCGGCCGTTGGCCAGTGTGAAGACATTGAGCATGCGGTCTCTCCGGGGGTGTGGCCGGCGCAGGGTGATTCTGGGTGGCGTCGGCGGCGGGGGTGCTGCAAGGATGCTGCGCGGATGCTTCGGAAGTGGTGCCGCCTCATCCCCGGTGTTGCGGGCGCCGCGGCGGCGCCTTCTGCGGCCCGGAAAGAACGGTCACCGAGCGGGGCTCGGGTCCGGGCGATTTCTCAATGTGGAGACGCCTAAATTATGCCTTGACCGCCGCGGGTCCTCGGCCGGTTTGAGGCCTGCAACTGGCAGACTCCAGGGCATGAAGATCACCTGGTGGCGTGGCCTGGCATTGGCATTCCTGTTGCTGGCTGCTGGCGTTCTGGCTGCGCTGACGGCCGCGCTGCAGGCTGAACCCACCGTCGCTGTTGCGCAGGACGTGAACCACGAAGACGTGGCGCGCGCGCTGTCGCTGTTGCGCACCCACGACCCGCGCAGCGCCAGCCCCGGGGTGGTGACTTCGGCCTGGGTGCACGAACGCGACGTCGAAGTGCTGCTCAACCACGCCGCCCACCGCTGGTTCAGCGCCGCCAGCCGCGTGCGGCTGCGGCCCGGGCTGGCCACGCTGCAACTCAGCACGCTTGCGCCCGGCAACCCTTTTGGCGCGTCGTTCACCAGTTGGTTCGGCCGCTGGTTGAATGTGGAGCTGCAGGTGAAGGAAACTGCGCAGCTGCCCGTGATCGACAGCTTTCGCATCGGGCGCCTGCCGCTGCCGCCTTGGCTGGCCGAGCGCTTGGGCCTGTATGCGATCGACCGCTTTGGTCTGAACAAGGAGTTGCTGCTGGTCGCGGAGGTCGTGCGCCGCGTGCGCTTCAGCCCGCAGCAGTTGCTGGTGACGTATGCCTGGCAGGGCAACAGCATGAACCGGCTCCTGGACGGCCTGTTGACGGCCGACGAACTCAAGCGCCTGCGCGTCTACTCAGACCGCCTGGTGGATCTGGTGGCACGTCAGCCGCCGGGCATCGACATGCCGCTGGTGCAGTTGCTGGGGCCTCTGTTTGGCCTGGCGCGGGAACGAAGCAGCACCGGCAACGACCCGGCGTCTGAGAACCGCGCCGTGCTGGTGGCATTGACGCTGCACGCCAACGGCCGCTCGGTGGCTTCGGTGGCACCTGCCGCACGCGACTGGCCGCGCGCACGGCCGATGCGGTTGGTGCTGGCAGCGCGCGCCGACTTCCCGCTGCACTTCTTGGTCTCGGCTCTGCTCGCAGCCGAAGGCACGACACCGCTGACCAAGGCCATCGGCGTCTACAAGGAAGTGGCTGATTCGCGCGGCGGCAGCGGCTTCAGCTTCAACGACATGGCCGCCAACCGCGCAGGCACGCGCTTTGGTGAACGCGCGGTGCAGGACCCGCAGCGCCTGCAGGATGACCTAGAAGAACTGGGGCAACACGCACAAGGCTTGAGGGACGATGACCTGCTGCCGCGCACCGAAGATCTGCCCGAATTCATGGCCGAGCCTGAATTCCTGCGCCGCTACGGCGGCGTGGGTGCACCGGCCTACAACGCGGTGCTGGCCGACATCGACCGCCGCATCG
>JAYSYB010000562.1:0-9211 GCA_043716775.1 Rubrivivax sp. | reverse complement strand
ACATCGCCGGCAACCCGCTTTTGCTCACCGCGCAGCAGCGTGAGCTGATCGACCTGGCCGCCAACCTTGGTCGCGAGAAATTCGGCCCCCGCGCGGCCGCCCACGACCGCGACGCCAGCTTCCCCTTCGACAACTACGAAGACCTGCGCAAGAGCGGCCTGCTGGGCATCTGCGTGCCCAAGGCCTACGGCGGGCTGGGGGCAGACTTCACCACCTACGTCATGGTGGCGGCAGAGATCGGCCGCCACTGCGGCGCCACCGCGCTGTCATGGAACATGCACGTCAGCTCCTGCATGTGGACCGGTTTCATCGCCGACGCGCTGGACATGACGCCACAGCAGCGCAGCAGCCACGAAGCCAACCGCAAGTTGCACTTCCAGAACATCGTTGAGGGCGGCAAGGTCTATTCGCAGCCTTTCAGCGAAGGCGGCGCGGCGGCAGCGGGCAAGGCGCCCTGGGGCACGCTGGCCAAAGCGGTGGGTGATGGAAGAGAAGGCGGCTATGTCGTCACTGGCAAGAAGATTTTTGCGTCGCTCGCTGGCGCGGCCGATTTCTACGGCGTGCTGTGCACGCTGGACAAACCCGGTGCCACACAACGCGATTCACTCTTCATCGCCGTGCCGGCCGATGCGCCGGGCGTGAGTGTGGTCGGCGACTGGGACCCGCTCGGCATGCGCGGCACGGTCAGCCGCACGCTGCTGCTGCAGGATGTCTTCGTGCCCCAAAGCGCGCGGCTGATGCCAGAAGGCTTGTACTGGCAGTCGGTGCTGCGCTACCCGCACATGTTTGCCACCCTGAGCCCCACCTACATGGGCATTGCGCAGGCGGCCTACGACTTCACGGCCGCCTACCTGCGCGCCGAGGTGCCGGGCATGCCGCCGGTGAAGCGCCGCATGTACCCCACCAAGCAGCTGGCGGTGGCCGACATGCGCGTCAAGCTGGAGCAGACGCGAGCGCTCTTCCTGCAGAACGCGCGCGACGCGCAGGTGGATCCGGACAAGGACACCCGCATGCGCCTGTACGCGGCGCACTACTCGATCATGGAGAACGCCAATGCCCTGGCGGCGTTGGCCATCCGCACCTGTGGTGGGCAGAGCATGCTCAAGAGCCTGCCGCTGGAACGCCTGTACCGCGATTCGCGCTGCGGAAGCCTGATGCTGCCGTGGACGGCCGAACTGTGCATGGACCGCCTGGGCCGTGAATGCCTGTACGAAGCGGGCGAGCGCGACGAGGCCATCGAATAGTTCGCCCAGGACGCCACGGTGTTTGACCGCCTGGTCCCGCCTGTGTTGACCGAAGCCGCGCTGCAGCACCTGCAGCAAGACGGCGTGCAGCGCGGTGCCATCGTCGCTTGGCTGGGCCACAACAGCTGGGACCTGCTGGCCACGCTGGTGGCCTGTGAACGCATTGGCGCGGTGCTGTTGCCGCTGAACACGCGGCTGGCGGCGGCGGAGCTGGCGCGCATTCTCAAACATGCAGGCGCCGGCCACCTGATGGGCACGCCTGACGCTGAAAAGCTGGCCGCCGAAGTGTTGGCCACCGTGCTCTTGCAGCGCGGCGCCGCACAAGGTGTGGTTGAAGGCGTGATTGACGGCGACCTGCTGCTGGTCTACACATCCGGCACCACCGGGGCGCCCAAAGGCGCAATGCACACGCGCAGCGGCCTGCAGGCCGGTGTGCTGGCAGCCGTCGCGGCGCAGGGCCTGACCGCGCAGAGCCGCGTGCTGTCGGTGCTGCCGCTGTTTCACGTCGGTGGCCTGTGCATCCAGACCTTGCCGGCGCTGGCCGTTGGCGCCAAGGTGCTGCTGCATCCACGCTTTGACGCCGACGCCTGGTTCGACGCCGTCGCCACCTGGCGGCCGACCACCACGCTGCTGGTGCCGGCGGTGATGAAGGCGCTGATCGATCACCCGCGCTGGCCCGGCGCAGACCTGGCCAGCCTGGCCTTCGTCAACAGCGGTTCGCAGATCGTGCCGCGCACGCTGATCGACGCCTTCCACACGCGTGGCGTGCCGGTGGCGCAGGTGTACGGGGCCACCGAAACCGGGCCGGTGTCGATCGTGCTGAAGCCCGATGAAGCGATGACGCACGCCGGTTTAACCGGCCGGCCGGCGCTGGGTGTGCAGTTGCGGCTGGGGGACGATGGCGAAATTTTGCTCAAGGCGCCGAACTTGATGCGGGGCTACCACCGCAGCAGCGAGCCGGCCTTTGACGAGCAAGGCTGGTTCCACACCGGTGACTTGGCGCGCAGCCACGATGGCGGCTTCATTGAGGTCATCGGGCGCAAGAGCGACCTCATCATTTCCGGTGGCGAGAACATCCATCCGGCCGAGATCGAACAACTCGTTGCTGCCATGCCCGGCGTCGCCTCGTGTGCGGTGGTGGGTGTGCCGGACGAACGCTGGGGCGAGGTGCCGGTGTTGGCGCTGGTGCGGCTGGCCGGGCCTGCTGGCGCCGGGCTGCATGCCGAAGCGGTCAAGGCTGCGCTCGCGCCGCAGCTGGCACGCTTCAAGTGGCCCGCGCGCGTCGTGTTCGTAGCGGCGCTGCCGACGACGGCGCTTGGCAAGGTGGCGCGCGCTGAATTACGGGCTTGGCTGACGGCGGCCGACTAGGCGTCTAGAGCTTTCAAGACACGCGTCAAGCCGCTGCGCCGCTCCAGGCTTCAGAAGCCACCCGCAGCCGCCCCGCCAGGTGGATGGCGATGTTGCGGTAGAGCAGCGTGCACAGCGCGGGGTCGGTGTCAGCCAGCGCCGCCAGCGCTTCGCGCGTCAGCAGGTGCACGGTGCAGTCGCTGTCGGCCACCGCGTTGGCGCTGCGGCCCTGGCCGTCGAGCAGGGCCAGTTCGCCCAGCATGGTGGCGGGCGAAAAGCTCACGTAGCGCTGGCCTGAGGCGCTGACCACGCTCACCGAGCCATGGGTCAGCAGGTACAGGCCGTCTGCCGCGTCGCCGGCACTGAAGAGGCGCTCGCCAGCCGCCAGGCGGCGTGACTGCAGCCGGCCGCTCACCACCGCCTGCTGTGCAGTCGTCAGGCCCTGCATCAGCGAGCTCTCTGACAACGGGATCGTGTTGTCGAGCGCACCCGACTGCAGCGCACCTGCGGCGAGCTGTTCAGCCAGCAGTTGCAGTTCTGCGGACTCCACCGCATGGTCGGTGTCTTGGAACCAGGTGCTGCCTTGGGCCACGGCGCCGTCGCCCACAAAGGCCTGCAACTGTTCGCGTTGTGCGCTGCCCGGGCCCACACCGGCCAGCAGCAGCGTTGCCCCTTGGCGGGCCAGGCGGGACTGAATCTGGCCCAGCACCAGAACGGCCGAGTCGTCGATAGCGCTCACGCGCCGCAGATCCAGCACCAGGAAGCGGCAGTCGGCGTCCAGCGTCTCGGCTTCGTCGGCCACCCGCTCGGCACTGCCGAAAAACAAGGCGCCTTCGAGTTCCAGCACGCGGATGCGCCGGCGGGCCGTCTGCAAAAGCGCCGCCAGCGACGCCGGGTAGACGCGGCGCGAAGGCGCCGCGACACCGTCTGCGCGCGACCGCACCAGCGTGCGGTTCATGCCGTGCACGAAGGCCACCGTGGACAGCAGCAGGCCCACTGCGACGCCCAGGGCGGGCCCACGCCACACCGTCAGCACACACACGAAGGCCATGATCGCCAGGCTGTTGCGCACCATGCGCCGCTGCGGACCTTGGCGCAGCCGGCCCCACAGCTGCCCCGACCAGCGGTCGACCAGCGACACGCCGATGGTCAGCATCACGCCAGCCAGTACCGCATGCGGCAACTCGGCGATCCAGCCCGCGCCCACTGTGATCATGAGCGCCGACGCGGCGGCTGCACCCAGTGCGCCAGCGCGGCCGCGGCCACCGGCCTGCAGCATGGCGGCGGCGCGTGCGCGCACCTGCACCATCGGCAGGGCGCCCAGCGGCCCGCCGGCCAGGTTGGCCAGGCCCATGGCAAGCAGCACGCTCCGTTCGTCATGGCGGGTGCCGTGGTTCTGGTCAGTGGCACGCAGGTTGAGCATCGACTCCAGCGTGCCGATGATCGCCAGCAGTGCAGCGGTCAGCACGATGGCAGGGCCGTGCTGCAACACGGTGGCCCACGCCCATGCGGGCGTGCCGCTGTTGAACAGGCTCAACAGCCCTGGCTGCACCGGCGCCGTGCGCACGCTGCCCAGCGTGGCGCCGAGCGCTGCGCCAGGCCACAGGGCCTGGCTGCCGTGGTAAGCCGCCACCCCAACCAGCAGTGCCAACAGTGCCCCGGGCGCACGCGGCGCGCGCCAGGCCAGCAGCCACACCAGCGCTGCGGTGCCCAGGCCTAGCAGCAGGGCACCCGGCGCGGCGGCATGCAGGGCCTGCCAGCCTTGCTGGTGCCACTGGTCCTGGCTCAGCGCCAGCAGGGCCGGCAGCTGCGAGATCACGATCAGCAGCGCGATGCCGTTCATGAAGCCGGCCAGCACCGGCTGCGGCACCACGCGCACCAAGCGGCCCAGGTGGAAGGCAGCCATCAGCAGTTGCAGCAGGCCCATCAGCATCACCGACGCGGCCAGGGCCACCATCACCGTGCTCAGGGTTGCAGCGTCACCGCCAGCCGGGGCGGCGGTGACGATGCCGCTGACCAGCGTGGCGACGATGAGTGCGGTGGCCGAACTTGGCGAGCCGGCAGGCATCAGGCAGCGGCCCAGCAGCCCATAGACCGCAGCGCTGACGACGACGCAGATGAAGCCCGCCGCCACACCCACTTCGGCCGCCTGCTTTCCCAGCGGCGACAGTGCCACCACACCGAGGGTCAGCACGATGGCCACGCTGACCACGGCGCCAATAGCACCGCCCAGCAACTGGCGTAGCCAGACTTGTGTTGGGCTGTGGATCTGGGGCAGCGCGTTCAAAAGCGGTACTGTCGGGTGCGTGCCCGATGCGTGGGCGAAGCTGAGGCCAACGGAGTCTCCGCGCCGGTGTCGTGCCCGGCTTATTCTGGGTCGAATGGAGTGTACGTCGGTGTTTGCTGTGGCCTTGAAAGGCGTCAGGCTCTCCCAATATCCCGTGCTACCGCAAAGAGGCCGCCATGCGCATCGACAAACTCACTACCGCTTTCCAGCAGGCGCTGCAAGACGCCAGCAGCGCCGCCGTCGCCCGCGACAACCCCTACATCGAACCCAGCCACCTGCTGGCGGCCATGCTGCAGCAGCCCGACGGGCCGCGGTCGCTGCTGGAACGCGCCGGCGCCAACGTCTCGGCGTTGGCCACGTCAATGGAAACCGCCATCCGCAACCTGCCCACCGTGCAGGGCGGCGGCCAGGCGGTGCAGCCGGGGCGTGAGGTGGTGCAACTGCTGCAGGCGGCCGACAAGGAAGCCAGCAAACGCGGCGACCAGTTCATCGCCAGCGAGATGTTCCTGCTGGCGCTGGCCGACGCCAAGACCGACATCGGCGGTATCGTGCGCGGCCACGGTCTGACGCGCAAGACGCTGGAAGCGGCCGTGCAGGCCGTGCGCGGTGGCCAGAAGATGGACAGTGCCGAAGGCGAAGGCCAGCGCGAGGCTTTGAAGAAGTACACGCTGGACCTGACCGAACGCGCCCGGCAAGGCAAGCTGGACCCGGTGATCGGCCGCGACGACGAGATCCGCCGCGCCATCCAGGTGCTGCAGCGGCGCAGCAAGAACAACCCCGTGCTGATCGGTGAGCCGGGTGTGGGCAAGACCGCGATCGTTGAGGGGCTTGCCCAGCGCATCATCAACGGCGAAGTGCCCGACACGCTGAAGGACAAGCGCGTGCTGGTGCTGGACATGGCGGGCCTGTTGGCTGGCGCCAAGTACCGCGGTGAATTTGAAGAGCGGCTGAAGGCCGTGCTGAAGGAAGTGGCGGCCGACGAAGGCCGCATCATTCTCTTCATTGATGAGATGCACACGATGGTGGGCGCCGGCAAGGCCGAAGGCGCCATCGACGCCGGCAACATGCTCAAGCCCGCCCTGGCGCGGGGTGAGCTGCACTGCATCGGCGCCACCACGCTTAACGAATACCGCAAGTACGTCGAGAAAGACGCGGCGCTGGAACGCCGCTTCCAGAAAGTGCTGGTCGGCGAGCCCACGGTGGAGGCTACCGTGGCCATCCTGCGCGGCCTGCAGGAAAAGTACGAGGTGCACCATGGTGTGCAGATCACCGACCCCGCGCTGATTGCAGCCGCCGAGTTGAGCAACCGCTACATCACCGACCGCTTTTTGCCCGACAAGGCCATTGACCTCATCGACGAGGCCGCGGCCAAGGTGAAGATCGAAATCGACTCGAAGCCCGAGGCACTCGACCGCCTGGACCGCCGCATGATCCAGTTGAAGATCGAGCGCGAGGCGATGAAGAAGGAGCATGACGAAGGCTCGATCCGCCGTCTGGGCTTGATTGAAGAAGAGCTGCTGAGGCTGCAGCGCGAATCCAATGACCTGGAGGAAATCTGGAAGAGCGAAAAGGCGGCAGCCCAGGGCTCGGCCGACGTCAACAAGCAGATCGAGCACATCAAGGTGCAGATCGAAGAACTCAAGCGCAAGGGCGACTTCAATGCGGTCGCCAAGCTGCAGTACGACGAGCTGCCCAAACTTGAAAAGCGCTTGCAGCAGGCCCAGGCCACCGAGGCCGACAAGAGCAAGAGCGGGCGGCCCCAACTGCTGCGCACCACCGTCGGCGCTGAAGAGATCGCCGAAGTGGTGTCGCGCGCCACCGGCATCCCGGTCAGCAAACTGATGCAGAGTGAACGCGACAAGCTGCTGCAGATGGAAGCCAAGCTGCACGGCCGCGTGGTGGGCCAGGACGAGGCCATCACGGTGGTGGCCGACGCCATCCGCCGCAGCCGCGCGGGCCTCTCGGACCCCAACCGCCCGCTGGGCAGCTTTCTGTTCCTGGGCCCCACCGGTGTCGGCAAGACAGAGCTGTGCAAGGCACTCGCCGGCTTCTTGTTTGACAGCGACGACCACATGATTCGCGTCGACATGAGTGAATTCATGGAGAAGCATTCCGTCAGCCGCCTGATCGGCGCGCCGCCCGGCTACGTGGGCTACGACGAAGGCGGCACACTGACCGAAGCCGTGCGCCGCAAGCCCTACAGCGTGCTGCTGCTGGACGAGGTGGAAAAAGCGCACCCGGATGTCTTCAATGTGCTCTTGCAGGTGCTGGACGATGGCCGCCTGACCGACGGGCAGGGCCGCACCGTGGACTTCAAGAACACCGTCATCGTGATGACCAGCAACCTGGGCTCACAGATGATCATGGCCATGGCCGGCCAGAGCAGCACCAAGATCCATGACGCGGTGATGCTGGAAGTGAAGGCGCATTTCCGGCCCGAATTCCTGAACCGCATCGACGAGACGGTGGTGTTCCACGCGCTGGACCAGAAGAACATCGAAGACATCGCCCGCATCCAGCTGAAACTGCTGGAGCAACGGCTGGAAAAGCTGGAGATGAAGCTGGTGGTGTCGGCTGCCGCCGTGACAGAACTGGCCAAGGTGGGCTTCGACCCTGTGTTTGGTGCGCGGCCGCTGAAGCGCGCGATTCAGCAGCGCATTGAAAACCCGGTGAGCAAGCTCATCCTGCAAGGCCGGTTCGGGCCGAAGGATGTGATTCCAGTGGACATGGAAGGCGGCGAGTTTTCGTTCTCGCGCGTCGTTCACTGACGCCATTTCAGCGCCACGCCACATCGGCGTTAGCGTGGTGGCTCTACGCGTTCCAGTTGCATGCGCGTCAGCGTCAGGTTGCTGGCGCTGGCCAGCAGCACCATGTGCAGTGCCACGCCGGGGTGGCCGGGCACGGGGCGCAGCACCAGGTGGTGGCTGGTGGTGCTGATGCTGGCCTCGGCACGGGCCGGGCCCAGGCCCAGCGCACGGGAAGCGTCGTTCATCGCCGACAACAGTGCAGCGCCTTGTTGTGCCAGACGGTCGGCGCTGGGCGGGCCGCCGGCTGATGCCATCGGGTGCATGGAATGCGTATCGAAGACACAGCAACTGATGGTGCCCTTGATGAGCGCGCAGCGGTCTACATAGGTCTGCCAGCTGGTGGCTCCGGGCACCGGCATGGGTGTGATGCTGGCGAGTGATGGCGGCAACAACGGCGCCATCGGCGGCATCGGCCGCAGCGCCGCGCCCATGCCGTCCAGCGGCATCGGTTCGGTCGTGGCTTCGGTGCTGGGCACCTTGGGCTTGGGCACCGCGCGCGACAGTTCAGTGGGCAGCGCGCGGGCGCCGTCCACTGCACCGTGCAGGCGGTTCCAGGCGCCGCCGACAAAGGTCCAGACGTGTTTGGGTTTGGCGGCGTGCGGCGTTACATGCACCGCCACTGGCGTGTTATGCGCCAGCTGTGCGCCTTGCGCGGCCAGCGCGATGCTGGAACCCAGCGGCACCATCAGCAGGTCGCGGTTGGGCCAGGGCCCGCGCATCAACGCTTCGCGCAGCGGCGCGAGTTGCGCCGTCAGTGCATGCGGCGGCAGTTCACTGACCATCAGCACGCCCAGGCGGCTGAAGGCCAGCAGCACACGGGCCAGTTGGGCGCGCAGACCACCGTCGCCGTTGACGTCGGTGGAGTAAACGCGTACCGGCGTGCCGTTGGCCAGTGGCACTTCCACAAACTGCAGCACCGCCAGCGCCACGCCATGGCCTTGGCGGCGAACCGACAGGCGTTGAACCCTGGCGTCGGCCGCGCCGGCCAGGTTGGACAGCAGGCGCAGCGATGCGCTCATGCCCAGGTCATGCAGAGCGATGAATTCCGGGCTGTGGAGCGCGAATTCCTGCTGCAGCGCAGTGGCAACGTCCGTCGTGACGAAGAGTTCGACCTGGTCGTCAGAGATGCGCCGGCCGACGTCGTGCCGGCCCTGGCCCAGGTAGGCGTCGCGGTCGTTGACGATCTGCGTGCGCGGCGCGAGCAACTCTTCACGGCTCTGAATGCGCGCCGTGTCGGGCCAGTGGTTCTCTTCGCGAACTCGGTTCATGGCTTGCCTCTCCTTGACTGCTTTTTTCCATCATAGGGCGGCAGCGAAGCCCCGGGTTCGGTCAAAGGTGGGGGCTCCGTAGAATCGACGTGACCGGGCCACAGTTGGCCATTCAAGGCTCAGCATTGCATGATCAAACGCCCTGATTTGCCGCCCGCATCGCCGCCTGGATCACCGCCCCTGCCGCCACAGCCACCGGGCTCTGTCGTGGTCATTGGCGCGGGCCTTGCCGGCTTGACGGTGGCGCTGCAACTGGCG
>JAYSYB010000561.1:0-9248 GCA_043716775.1 Rubrivivax sp. | reverse complement strand
GCCAGCAACAGCGCGTGGCCATAGCGCGCGCGCTGTCGATGGACCCGATCGTGATGCTCTTCGACGAACCCACCTCCGCGCTCGACCCCGAAATGGTGGGCGAGGTGCTCGACGTGATGGTGCTGCTGGCCAAGGAAGGCATGACGGTGATGGTGGTCACCCACGAGATGGGGTTTGCGAAGAAGGTCAGCCACCGCGTGATCTTCATGGACGCGGGCAAGATCGTTGAAGACTGCAAGAAGGACGACTTCTTCGGCAGCCCGGAAGCCCGCACGCCCAGGGCGCGCGAATTCTTGTCGAAGATCCTGCAGCACTGAGACTGCCCGCGCCCAAGCCTTGCAAAGCCTCACCTTCCGCCGCCCCGACGACTGGCACCTGCACCTGCGTGACGGCAGCGCGTTGGCGGCCGTGCTGCCCGCCACCGCGCGGCAGTTCGCGCGGGCCATCGTTATGCCCAATTTACGCCCTCCGGTGACCACGGCCGCAGCAGCGCTGGCGTACCGTCAACGCATCCTGGATGCCTTGCCCAGAGCCGGTGTCGGCAGTGACTTCCAGCCGCTGATGACGCTGTACCTGACCGACAACACCCCGCCCGACGAGATCCGTCGCGCGCGCGACGCCGGTGTGGTCGCCCTCAAGCTCTACCCGGCTGGCGCCACCACCAACAGCGACGCTGGCGTCACCGACATCCGCAAGACATACCCCACGCTTGAAGCGATGCAGCGCGAAGGCGTCTTGCTGCTGGTGCACGGCGAGGTCACTGATTCAGATGTAGACATCTTCGACCGCGAAGCTGTCTTCATCGACCGGGTGATGCAGCCGCTGCGCCGCGACATGCCCGAATTGAAAGTGGTGTTTGAACACATCACCACCAAAGAGGCTGCGCAGTACGTGGCACAAGGCGACCGCTTCACCGCCGCCACCATCACCGCGCACCACCTGCTCTTCAACCGCAACGCGCTGTTCACCGGCGGCCTGCGCCCGCACTACTACTGCCTGCCGGTACTGAAAAAAGAGCAGCACCGCGTGGCGCTGGTTCAGGCCGCCGCGTCCGGCAGCCCGCACTTCTTTCTGGGCACCGACAGCGCACCGCACGCCGCAGCGTTGAAGGAGCAGAGTGTCTGCGGCGCCGGCTGCTACACCGCACCGGCCGCGCTGGAGCTGTATGCCGAAGCCTTTGAAGCCGCCGGCGCGCTGGACAAGCTCGAAGGCTTTGCCAGCATGCATGGCCCGGCCTTCTACGGTTTGCCGCTCAACACCGGCACCGTGACGCTGCGGCGTGAATCCTGGGCCCTGCCCGAAACCCTGCCTTTTGGCGATGCGCTGATCAAGCCATTGCGCGCGGGCGAAACCTTGAACTGGAAGCTGGCATGAGTGCTGACCGCGTGATGCTGCTCATCGACGCCGACAACGTGTCGGTCGATGTCATGGAACAGGCCGTGCGCCTGCTGCTCAACCAGCACGGCGGCCTGCACGTGCGCCGCGCTTACTGCACGGCCGAAAGCGCCGTCAACAACCAGGCCGCCTTCAAGCGTCTCTCCATCAAGCCGATGGTCAACCTGGCCGCCGGCAAGAACAGCACCGACATCGCGCTGGCGGTCGATGCCATCGACCTCGTGCTGGCTGAGCGGCCCGACGTGGTGGTGATTGCGTCGTCCGACTCCGACTTTGCGCCGCTGGTGCACCGGCTGCGCGAAAAGGGCTGCGTCGTGCGCGGCATCGGCCAGATGGGCAAGACCGGCAACGAGACGCAGGACGTGTACGACGACTTCACGGTGCTGGAGCATCACAAGTCGGCGGCCAGCCCTGCGGCTGCGGCCAAGCCCGCGCGCAAGACAGCGCGCAAGGTGGCCGAGAAGGCACCGGCGGCCAAAAAGGAGAAGGCGCCTGCCGCCAAGAAAGTGGCAGCCAAGACCGTGCCCGCGAAGGCGGCGCTGCGCAAGACGGCAGCGAGAAAGGCAGTGCCCGCCGTGGTGGCTGCGTCGCCGGCGCCAGCACCGCTGCTCGCACCCGCACCCGTACCAACACCCGCGCCTGCGCCTGCGCGCGCGCCCACCGCAGCGCCAGCCCAAGCCCGCGCCGCAGCGTCTGCCCGCGGCGGCGCTTCGGTGCAGTCGGTACTGGCCTGCTTGCCTGAACTGGGCAACGGCCACAGCCTGGCGCTCAACGTCGCCGTGCAGCGCCTGCGTGAAGCGCAGTTGCTGGGCAAGAACAGCTCGTCGCTCAAACTCTTTGCGCAGCTTGAAGATCGCTTTGAACTGCTGCCCGCCGACAAGCCGACACAAGTGCGGATGCGTCGCTGAGTTGCGCTGAGGCACGGCTGAAAACCCAATCCCCTACCCCGCCCGGGCCTGCTTGAAAGCCGGCACCGAGCCCTAACATCTCGCCTATCCGGCAGCAATTCGTTCTGTCGGGGCAACCCGCGGCTCTGGAGGCCGTCAAGCCATGAAACGCATCCTGCTCTTCGTCGTCACCAACCTGGCCGTCATGCTGGTGCTGGGCATTGCTGCCAGCCTGCTGGGCGTCAACCGCTTCCTCACCGCCAATGGCCTGAATCTGGGCATGTTGCTGGGCTTCGCCGCTCTGATGGGCTTTGGTGGAGCGATCATTTCGCTGCTGATCAGCAAGCCCGTGGCCAAGTGGAGCAGTGGTGCGACGGTCATCAACGACTCCACCGACCCCACGCACCGCTGGATCGTGGCCACCGTGGAAGGCTTCGCCAGGAAGGCCAACATAGGCATGCCCGAAGTGGCGGTGTTCGACGGTGAACCCAATGCCTTCGCCACCGGTGCCTTCAAGAATTCCGCGCTCGTTGCCGTATCGACCGGATTGCTGCAATCAATGAGCCGCGAAGAAGTCGAGGCCGTCATCGGCCACGAGATCGCGCACGTGGCCAACGGCGACATGGTGACGATGACGTTGATCCAGGGCGTGATGAACACCTTCGTCGTCTTCCTGTCGCGCGTCATCGGCTACTTCGTCGACAAGGTCGTGCTGCGCAACGACCGCGGCGGTGTCGGCATCGGCTACTACATCACGACGATCGTGCTCGACATCGTGCTGGGCATGCTTGCCGCCGTGGTCGTGGCCTGGTTCTCGCGCCAGCGCGAATACCGCGCCGACGCCGGTGCCGCCGCGCTGATGGGCCGCAAGCAGCCGATGATCAACGCCCTGGCCCGGTTGGGCGGCCTGGACCCGGGTGAGCTGCCCAAGAGCGTGGCCACCATGGGCATCAGCGGCAGGCCCAGCGGCTTTATGGCGCTGATGTCCAGCCACCCGCCAATCGAAGACCGCATTCGGGCGCTGCAGCAGTCGCCGTAGCGCGCAGACAACAAAAGGGCCCGGCTTCATGCCGGGCCTTTTTTCATGGCGGGTCGCCATCGCCCCCAATCAAGGCTTGACGACGCGCACCAGCCGCAGCACCTCGCCCACCCTTTCCCGCGCCACATCCTCGGCGTGGAATGGCAACGTCGGCCACTGCTTGGCAGAAAAGAGCCGCATCTGGTCGGTGGCATGCAAGGAGGCCGGGTTGGTGCTCTGGCCGTAGGTGAGGATCGCCTGCGCCACCGGACCGCGGTTGTCGAAGGTGACGGTCTGGATGTAGCTGCTGCCGTAGTCGATGCGCAGGCCCTTGGGCCCGATGCCAGGGGCAAACTGGTTGCCCAGGTTGTTGAGCACGCCTTCGATCTCGTCGCCGCCGTGCAGCGCAATCGCTTCCTCGGTGATGAACGGGCGCTGCACGCTGCCCAGCGTCGCATCAAGGGCAAAGCCCGCCGCACGCACCTTCACCACCGCTTGCGTCAGCGCGTCCCAGACCTTGGCTGCCACGGCCGCATCGGCCATCTTCAGGCCTGCCGGCGTGGCCACGGGCTGCGCTTTGTCGAAGGGCAACCGGTACACACCGGGCACCGCGCTGGCGGCACGCCAGAACTCACGGAACAGGTGCGCGCCGCGCGATTCGGCGTTGTTGCTGCGGTCCCAGCCGCGCAGCGCGGTGCAGCCGTCCGTGGCCTCGGGCGTGGGGGCGTTGCTGTCGCATGCCGTCAGCAGGTCGGGCAGCACCATGCGCGCAATCAGGTTGCGGTTGCTGAAGAGTTGCGCCTGCGCGGCCTGCGCGGTGACGGGGCCGCGCGCCACCAGCTCGGGAACCTCGATCAATCCAGAGCGTGTGCGCGGGCGGCGCAGGATGTCGTCGCCCACCATCGGCGAGATGGCGCCGAAACGCTGCGCGGGGTTGGTGTAGAAAAAGCTGTCGTTGCTGTTGTGGACCCAGTCGGTGCGCACGGCCAGCGGCAAACGTTCGAGGGGTATCAGGCCGGGCACGATGGAGCTTGGGTCGCGCTGCCATTGGCACGTGCTCAAGCTGCCATTGAGCACGACGATGCCGGTGGGCCCGCGCAGCGCGGCGGCTTGCGGGCTGGGCGCGCAGGCGGCCAGTTGCGCCGCGTCCACGTCCGGCACCACGCTCGCGTCGGTGTACATGGCGTTGCCGTGGCGGTCGGCGGCAATGGTGTTGACCCACGGCGCGCCCAGGTTGCGGTGCGCCTGGTGCAGTTCATGAACCGTCCTGGCGCTGGCAAAGGCCAGCCAGCTGTCCTGGCCGCGCGCATTGCCGGCATTGGCGTCCTGCAGCGCGTAGGCCCGCTCTGCGGTCCAGCCAAGGCCCAGGCGCGGCGCGCTGATGACGGGGCCCCAGCGCGTGGACCACACGGTCTGCGGCTTCATGCTGAAAAGTCCGTCGGCGCCGCGCACCATGACGCCGATGTTGCGCGACGTCATCTTCTCAGGCTGGCCATCGACAACATAACTGGTCGGGTCAGCGGCCACCAGCGTCAGTTCGTGCAGCGTGAAGCGCTTGCCCGTGGACACCGTGTGGGTCCATGCCACGTCCTTGTTGAAGCCGATATGCACCACCGCGCTGTGGCCGGTGGAGGCCCCCATCACATCAATGCGACCAGGCACCGTCAGGTGCATCTGCCAAAAGCGGTTGACGCCGGCCCACGGGAAGTGCGGGTTGCCGACCAGCAGGCCGCGGCCGGTGCCGGTGGTGTCCTTGCCAAAGGCCCAGGCGTTGGAGCCCAGCGGGGGGTTGATAAGGCCGATGTCGCGCGCTGCTTGTTCGGCCTGCGCCAGGGTCACGAATGGCAAGGCCGCAGCCTTCGCTGCTGGGGGCTGCGCCGCGAGCAGCGCGTCTGCCAAGGCGCCGATGCCAGCCTGCACGCTGCCCACCTCGGCCAGCCGGTAAAAGTGCGCGAGCAGCATCGGCTGCACCCAGGCTTGCCCCTTGCAAGCGGTCGGCAGGCTGTTGTTGTTGTCAGCCAGGTAACGGTTGAAGCCAGCGACGTAGCCGCGCGCCATCGCCTGTGAATCAGCGCTGGCCTGCTGCGCCCAGTTGCGCGCCAGCGCCGCGTCGTCCATGTGCGCGGCGATGAAGAGGTCGATCTGCTCGTTCGTCAGCACCCGCCGGCCCAGGAGCGCGGTGGCTGCGCCACCGAAGGCACGCGACCGTTCACCGCGCACGGTCAGCAGTTGCTGCGCAGTCTGGCAGACGTTGTCCTGCGCGTGCGCGTAGGCCACGCCGTAAGCCAGCGTTTCGACATCGGGCGCGCTGATGTGCGGCACGCCGTGGGCGGTGCGCATGATGGTGGCGGCGCGGGTTTCTGGCGCGGGCGGATGGCTCGCGCAGCCAGCCAGCAGCAGCGCGGCGGCGGCAGCAGCTATCAATAGATTCATGGTCTGTCTCCCCGTTTTGGGTGCTAGCAATTTTTCAGAGCTTGCTCTCTGGCATCTTCGGCGCCTTCGGCACCCGCCCCATCAGAAAGAACTCGTCGTTCGGCCGCATCGCGGTGAGGTTGGCCATGCGGTTACTGAGGCCAAAAAAAGCGGTGATGGCACCGATGTCCCAGGCGTCTTCATCGCTGAAACCGTGAGTGCGCAGCATGGCAAAGTCGCTGTCGTCCACCGTGTGCGACGCGGTGCAGACCTTCATCGCAAAGTCCAGCATCGCACGCTGGCGCGGCGTGATGTCGGCCTTCTTGTGGTTGACCGCGATCTGGTCTGCGACCAGCGGGTTTTTCTCGTAGATGCGCAAGATGGCACCGTGCGCCACCACGCAGTACAGGCACTGGTTGGCGGCCGAGGTGGCGACGATGATCATCTCGCGCTCGCCCTTGCTGAGCGACCCGCCTTGCTTCAGCAGCAAGGCGTCGTGGTAGGCCATGAAGGCGCGCCACTCGGCCGGCCGGTGCGCCAGCGCCAGGAAGACATTGGGCACGAAGCCGGCCTTGTCCTGGACCTCAAGAATCCGCGTGCGCAGGTCTTCGGGCAGGTCCTTCAGTTCGGGCACGGGGTAGCGCGAGACGCTTTGCATGGCGGGGTTTTCCTTCAAGTCGTTTCAGCTTCTGAACTGCATGGCATGCAGGCGTGCGTACAGGCCGCCGGCCGCCAGCAGCTCAGCGTGGGTGCCTTGTTCAACCAGCTTGCCGCCGTCAAGCGCCAACACGCGGTCGGCGTTTTCAATCGTGGACAGCCGGTGCGCAATGACGAGGGTGGTGCGGCCCTGCATCAGCCCTTCCAGCGCGGCTTGCACGGCGCGTTCGGATTCGCTGTCAAGCGCCGATGTCGCTTCGTCCAGGATCAGCACCGGCGCGTCCTTCGCGATGGCGCGGGCAATCGCCAGCCGCTGGCGCTGGCCGCCCGACAGCTGGTTACCGTTGTGACCGATCAGCGTGTCCAGGCCCTGCGGCATCGCATCGACAAAGTCCAGCAGGTGCGCCGCCTTCAGCGCCGCGCGCACGGCCTCGCGCGGCATGTCGGCGCCAAGTGCCACGTTGGCGGCAACGCTGTCGTTGAACAGCACCACGTCCTGGCTGACCAGCGCAAACTGTCGGCGCAACGCGTGCATGTCCCACTGTTTCAGCGGCACGCTGTCGAGCGAGATTTCTCCGGCTGTGGGGTCGATGAAACGCGGCAGCAGATTGGCCAGCGTGGTCTTGCCGGCACCCGAAGGGCCGACCAGCGCCACGGTTTCGCCGGCGCGCACGTTCAGCGTCAGGTCATCGACGGCGCTTGAGCTGTCGTCGCGGTACCGCAGGCTGACATGGTTGAACGTGATTTCGCCGCGCGCACGGCCGGTGATGTCGCCCTGCATGTGCGTGCCACCCACCTCGATCGGGCTGTGTTCGATGAGGTCTAGCCCACGCTCCACAGCGGCCAGCCCGCGGGTTAGCGGCGCCACCACATCCGACAGGTGCTTGACCGGCGCAATCAGCTGCAGCATGGCCATCACAAAAGCCACGAAGCCGCCCACCGTGGCGCCGCCGCTGCTGCTTTGCCACAGCGCCACCGTGATCACGCCCGACAGCGCGCAGGCCGCCAGCATCTGCGTCACCGGCGTCATCGTCGCCCCAGCCACCACGGCTTTCATCATCAGCCGGCGCACGTTGTCGGCGCGCTCGCGGAAGCGCCGGCCCTGCTGCGTTTGTGCGCCATGCAGGCGCACGATGCGCCAGGCCAGCATGTTCTCTTCCACCACATATGCCAGCTTGTCGGTGGCCTCCTGCCCTTCGACGGTGACGCGGTGCAGCCGCTTGCCCAGCGTGCGCATCACCAGGCCCACGGCCGGGAACAGCAGCGCCACCACCAGCGTCAACTGCCAGTTCAGCCACAGCAGATAGCCCAGCAGCGCCAGCAGCGTGAGCGTGTCGCGGACCAGCGTGAGCAAAGAACTCACAAGCTGGGTGACGCCGCCCTGCGCTTCGTACACCAGCGTGTTGGTCATGCCGCTGGCAGTTTGCTGCGTGAAGAGCGCGGGCGCACTGGCCAGCAGCCGCGCAAACATGCCTTCGCGCAGTTGCAGCACCGCGCGGTTGGCCGTCCACGCCAGGCCGTACTGCGAAATGAAGCCCGACGCGCTGCGCAACGCAAAGAGGCCGATGATCGCCACCGGCACCATCCACAGCGGCAACTGCCCCTTGCTGAAGCCCTGGTCCAGCAGGCGGTTCATCAGCGCCGGAATCATCGGCTCGGTGGCCGCTGTCACCAACGCCCCCAGCAGCGCCGCGTAAAGCCCCGCGCGGCTGTGGCGGATGGTGGGCAGCAGCCGCGCCAGGCGCTGCAGGAAAGTGGGCATGTAGGAAGGCAAGAGTTTTTGCACGCGGCGAAACGCGTTTGCGATTATCGGCGTGCAGCGCGTCCTGCCTTTTCCGCGCGCGCCGGCTTTCAGCAGCGGCCCTGCAGCGCGAGGGCCGCTGCCTACAATGGAAGTTTGATGGTTCGCTGGATGCTCACAGAGTCTGTGCCCGAAGACCCAACAAGTTCCTGGCCGCGACGCCGCTGGCTGGCAGCAGTCACCGCTGTGGCTACCTTGCCTGCCCTGCCCGCGCTGGGCCAGTTGCGGGTGGAAATCAGCGGCGTAGGCGCGACGCAGATCCCCGTCGCGCTGGGGCGCTTCAAGGATGAAGGCCCCGGTGGTGTGGCGCTTGCTGCCATCATCAAAGCCGACCTCGAACGCAGTGGCGCCTTCCGCATCATCGACACCGCGCCCGGCCTGGACGAACGCAGCACCGTTGACCTGCCGGCCTTTCGCAGCCGCGGTGCAGACGCGCTGGTGGCGGGGTCGGTGGCGCGGCTGGCCGACGGCCGTTTTGATGTGCGCTACAAGCTCTGGGACGCCGTGCGTGGCGAACCGCTGCTGGGCCAAAGCAAGGTCGTGCTGCAGGCCGATTTGCGGCTGGCCGCGCACCGCGTGGCCGATGAGATCCACGAAAAACTCACCGGTGAACGCGGCGTCTTCGCCACCCGCATCGCCTATGTGCTGCGCACCGGCAAACGCTTCTCGCTGCACATCACCGACCCCGACGGCGAAGGCGGGCAGGTGGCGCTGGCCAGCGCAGAGCCCATCATCTCGCCGGCGTGGGCGCCCGATGGCCGGCGGCTGGCCTACGTGTCGTTTGAAAGCCAGAAGGCGGTGGTCTGGGTCCAGGACCTGACCACCGGTGAACGGCGCATGGTGGCCAATTTCAAGGGCTCCAACAGCGCACCCGCGTGGTCGCCTGACGGGCAGCGCCTGGCAGTGACGCTGTCGCAGGACGGCCCGGCGCAGTTGCACCTGATCCCGGCGCAAGGCGGCACGCCGACGCGGCTGACGCGCAGCAGCGCCATCGACACCGAAGCCTCCTTCAGCCCCGACGGCAAACTGGTCTTTTTCGTCAGCGACCGGGGCGGCGGCCCGCAAATTTATCGCGTGG
>JAYSYB010000057.1:0-7466 GCA_043716775.1 Rubrivivax sp. | reverse complement strand
CCGTCATCATCAGGCCGTTCAGCGTGGCGGCGAACTGCACTTCTTCCATGAAATAAAAACGGCCCGTCAGCAGGTAGGCCATGAAACCCACGCTGGGGCTGTGCGCGATGTCCCAAGTGGGCGGGTTGCCGCCCGTGGCCGGCGTCGTCGTCGTGCTGGTGGTGCTGGCGCCGTTGTCCTTGATGCCTTGCCAGTCGGCAATCACCAGCGTCCGCCACTGCGAAAAGCGCGGCGGGCGGTTCGTCGCCTCGTCTCGGTAATGAATGCCGTAACGGCCCCCGCTGTAACCGTTGCGAATTACCGCATCAAATTCAGCACCGCTATTTGCCACCAGGTACAGCGCGTCGTGCAATGGCAAGATACCAATCGGGTCCTGATAGCCCGAACTTGCCATGCTGTCGCTGTCGTAGTTGAAACTGCCCCGCTGAAGCGGAGCAAAGGTGGCCGGCAGCCTTGAAACGATAGCGGCACCTGCAGCAACGGTTGCGCGGTAGGTGGGCACAAGCTCAGTGGCCTGGAGATAGAGCGTGTCATGACGCACCGTGACCGCAGGGCCGTTCCCCAGCCAATAGGCCAGGGCCGACCCGTTGATCAGCGGCGTGCGCTGGTGATGTTTCAAGTCAATGCTTGCACTGAAGCGCTGCGTGGTGCCCAAAGTGAACGTGTAGACCGCACTCTTGTTGGAAGGCGCCGCGACACGCAGGTAGCCGTTCTCGACCCACGGCAGAACTTCGACGGTGCCGCCTGCGAACAGGCGTACCTCCATCCACGCAACAAGATGCAGATCGCTTCCAACCGGCTTGCGGTACACCCACGAAGACATGAGCGGGCCGCTGACCCAGGTCTGAAATGGCTGGTCCCAGTCGGCGGCTGCCCAACGAGCCGCTCCAAAAACACCGCAACCGATTTCGGCAGTGATGGCTGTTGCCCTGAGGTCAGACAGGGCCAGTGCCGCAGGCCCGGAGACGGGGGTGCCGTTGCGCAACGTAATGACCACGGCCGAACCGGCTGGCAGGTCTGCCTGGCCTGCGAGTTGGGCGAACTTTAAAGAACCATCAGGCCAATAGTTGCGAGGGGTGACCTGCAACGTGCCGTAGTTCGACAGCACAGTGCTGCCGGCTGGAATGTCACCGGCGCGGAACGCATAACCGATGCAGAAAGGAGCAGATTGGGTTGCTGCCGCAGCGCGCAGGGTGAATTGCATGGCCCCTACCGACATACCGATGGCCGTTGGCGCAGGTGCAGGCTCAGGTGGCGGTGGCGGTGGCGGTGGCGGGGCCGGTGCAGGCATTGGTGCTGGCGAAGGCGCTGGTCCAGGGGACGGTGCCGGTGCCGAACTTGGAGCCGGCCCGCCACCCACGAGCTCCGAAGCGCGCGCGGCAGTATCTTCGCTTCTACCCCGGCCGCCACAGCCCGCCAACGGCGCGGTGCCGAGCACGGCAGCAGTGAACTGCAGGAACTTTCTACGCTTTGGATTCGTCACTTCGACCTCAACTCGTGTTGTGCACCGCACAGACAAACCGGCGGACGCTTTATGCCGACGAATTTTGTCTCAACGATTTAATCTTGCTCGTGCAGAAATGCAGCGGTTATCAGGTCTAGACAAACGCTCACATCTGATGGCGTCGGCCCAACGATTGACGTCATTGAGAGTGTTCGGCCAGTTGGTCGGCTTTCACGATACGGGCAACCCGTGAATTGCTTCAACAGGCAGGCGCCGGGCAGGGGAGACAATTCGCGCCAACGCGTTTCCCCTGAAAATGAAGCCATGACCCTTGTGACCGAATTGCTCTGCTTGGGCACCCCGAACTTCAGTGATCCGCTTTTAAACGCTATTGAGATTGCCGAAGGCCCCAATTCCGCCTGGCGCAAGGCACTGGCGTTGGGTGGCAGCCCGGTTATCACGGCCGCCGGCGCGCAAGGCCACTTCTCAGTCGGCGCGCGGTGCGATGACGGCCACGCGGTTCTGGCGGTTGATCGATTCGCCGCGCAGACCATGTGTTACGCAGAGCGGGACGGGCGGCTTCTTTTCGCCGAACGAGCCGATGCCTTGGTCGGCCCAGCTACGGAACTGGACCTGCAGGCGATCTACGACTATCTCTATTTCCACGCCATCCCATCGCCGCGCACGGTGTTCAAGGGCGTGCGCCGACTCACCGCTGGCCATTGCGCCTGGAGCGACGCTGACGGCGTGCACCTGCAACGCTACTGGTCGCCGGAGTTCAAAGAAACCGCCACCGGCTTCGAAGCCGCACGCGATCAGTTCAAGCATCTATTGCGCGAAGCCGTGGCAGCGCAGCTGGACGGCAGCACGCCCGCATGCTTCCTGAGCGGCGGCACTGACAGCTCCACCATCGCCGGCCTGCTGGCGGATGTGACGGACAGCAAGCCGATTTCTTATTCCATCGGCTTCGAGGCCGAGGGTTACGACGAGATGGCGTACGCGCGCCTGGCTGCGCGCCACTTCGGCACCGACCACCGCGAGCACTACATCACGCCGGCCGACCTGGTGCGGCTGATTCCGAAAGTGGCGCTGCACCACGACCAGCCGTTCGGCAACTCATCGGCATTGCCGACCTACTTCTGCGCTCTGAGAGCGCAAGAGGACGGCGTGACGCGCTTGCTGGCCGGTGACGGCGGAGACGAACTTTTTGGCGGCAATACACGCTACGCCAAGCAAAGTGTTTTCGCCCATTACCAAAGTGTGCCCGCCGGCTTGCGCAGTGCGCTGCTCGACCCGTTGTCGAACAGCGGCTTTCTCGACAAACTGCCGCTGCTGCGCAAAGGCGCCAGCTACGTGCGACAGGCAAACGTACCGATGCCAGATCGCCTGCAAACCTACAACCTGCTGCAGCGCCTGGGTCAGGCCACAGTGCTAACGCCGGCCTTCCTGGCCCAGATCGACGCGAATGACCCGCTGGCCCAGCAACGCGCGGTGTGGCAAGAAAGCGAAGGCGCCAGCTTCTTGAACCGCATGCTGGCCTACGACTGGCGCTACACCCTGGCCGAGAACGACCTGCCCAAGGTGCGTGGCGGTACGCAGCTGGCCGGCGTTTCGGTGGCCTACCCCTTCCTTCACCAGGCCATCGTCGACTTCTCGGCCACGTTGCCCACCTCGTACAAACTGAAGGGGCTGAAGCTGCGCTGGTTCTTCAAGGAAGCCCTGCGCGGCTTTCTGCCCGACGCCATCATCACGAAGAAGAAGCACGGCTTCGGCCTGCCCTTTGGCGTGTGGGCCACGCGGGACGCGGCCCTGCAGGCCCTGGCCCGCGACAGCGTGCGCGGCCTCGGCGAACGCGGCATCGTGCGGCGCGAGTTCACCGACACGTTGGTGGACAACCTGTTGCCGCAGCACCCGGGCTATTACGGCGAGATGGTTTGGATTCTGATGATGCTGGAACAGTGGTTCCGGCACCATCTGCCGGACTACCGCCTGGGCCGGTGAGGCAACGCCGGCAATCAATGCCGCAGGTTCATCGCCAGGCGCACGCCGTAGCGCCAACGCGCACGGTCCCAGGACGTGAAGCGGCGCAACTCGAACATCGGCGCGTCAACATCATTTGCCCCAGGTGAGGTACTGACGGCCGCCTCGAAGCCCAGGCTCTTCACCAAGGCCACGTCGCGCGGCAGGTAGTCGCGCCCGGGCCTGCCGTTTGGGTAGGCAAAGAGCGTCACATTGCGTTGCAGCCATTGCTGCAGCTGTTCACGGCTGGAGAAAATCTCGTCTCTGGCAGAGGTGTCGTCCAGGCCGGCCAGGATGGGGTGATTGACGGTGTGCGCGCCAATGAGCATGCCGCCTCGCGCCATGGCCTGCACTTGGGCCGTGTTCATCATCAAATCGCGCGGCAACTCCACGGCTGCCCGCCGCGCGATTGCCGTGACCACTTCGTCACGGCGCGTTGAAGGCAGGTACTTGGCTGCATTCAACAAGCGCGCCAGCGAATGGCGTCGCGCGTCAATCGTGCTGAAGTCGAGCGCTCCGACATCGGCAAGGCCCAGGTCACTCACATCCAGTGAGGCGTGCGTACAGCGGCGCACCGACTCGACCACGGTGTCGTTCCACATGCGGCCACCGTTGATGAAGCCAGTAGCAATGAAGAAGGCGGCCGACAAGCCGTGCGACTGCAGCACTGGCATGGCATGGTCATGGTTGTCGGCATAACCGTCGTCGAAGGTGATGCACAGGGCGCGCGCCGGCAGCCGCCCTTCACGCAAAGCACGCACCGCCTCGTCTAGCGGCAGCACCCGGAACCATGCCTTCAACCAGCGACAGATCTCGTCGAAGCGCTGGCGGTCGGGCTCGTCGGGAAACAGCGGGTCAGGCCCGGCGTGCACACGGTGGAAGATGGCGATGGACAGCTTGCCGCCCGCCCCGGCCGGCGAAAGGATGGACAACGCGCCGCGCATCGAAGGGTCAAACATGGCCATTCCGTTCTGCACGGGCCTTGAAGACCGTAACTGGGTTGGGCGGCGGCACCGGGACGACAGCTGAAGGCATGGCCTGGCTGGGTGAGAACCCCACTTTTTCGGCGTCGCGTATGGCGGCACGCACCAGACGTTGAGCCGCCACGGCCATCACCATCACGTTGTAGGGCAGGTCGTAGTAAGCCAAGCTCAGGAAGGCGCCCGCCGAGGCGTAGGCGATCATGCTCACCTGAATCATGGGACCAAGGTCGGCAACCCATTTGTGCTGCGGCCCGCGCCGGCCCATCTTGGTGAGGTCTCGCGCAGCCAGCCAAGTGGAAACGCCAATAGCGAGGAACAGCGCCAAGCCAATGAAGCCGTGCTCACCCAGCACCTGAAAGTAAATGCTGTGGGCGGCATGTACACGGTCGGGTTCTGGGCCGTAAATCTGGAAGACGCTGCCCGTCCAGATCATGAAACCGCCGCCGAAGATGCGGTCCTTGGCCAGATTGAGCGCCATACCCCAGGCGTTGATGCGCCCCAGTGAAGAGTCGTCGGCCTCGTAGCTCTTGATGGTGCTCATTCGATCCCACCAGGCGTCGGGCATCATGGGCAAGCCGATGAGAACGATGCCCAGGATGAGCGCGCCTGTGAACATCTTGCGATTTCCCTTCAGCCAGAAGAAGGCGCCCATGCAAATCAGGCCCACCAACGCGCCGCGGCTCTGCGTGCCCAGCGCCGTGGCAACACATAGCAGCATGGCGACGGTGAAGGCGTGCACCACCCACCGCCGGGTCTGTTGCATCTGCAAATAGCGCATCAATGGCAGAACGGTCAGCACCGCCAATGCCACCTCGTTGTTTCCTTCGATGAAGCCCCCCGGCCCCCAGACTCGGAAGTTGCCGCCAGTGGCAATGGTGAAGATGCCGCCCTTGACGCCGAAATAGCCCACTGCAATGACGTTGATCCAGATGAAAACGTTCAGCTTGGGCTTTGCGTCGAGCAAGGCCAGCGTAACGAAGATCATCAGGAAGATCTTCATCGAGCGTTCCCACAGCCCGTAACTGGGCTCGAAAAGTATCGAAAAGGGTAGCGTGATGCAGATCCACACCGTGAACGCCAACAGCCACTTGGGGCCGGCGCCAACCAAGGGGTTCTGTCGTTCGCGAGTGAACAACAAGCCGAGCAGTGTGGCCGCAGAGTAGACCGTGCCCACCTGCCAGCCAGCCGCCGCGTAGCCGAACTCGGTGTGCGGGCTCATGAGGCTGACCAGCGTCCAGCCCATGACGCCGATCAATGGGGACTTCAAGGCCCAAAGCGCCGTCACCACCAGCAGCGTCAGGATGAGAAGGTCCCTCACAGAACACTCCCAGCGCGCGCCACTGTGCCCAGCGGCTGGCACGCAAGGGCCTGTGCGAAGAGTTCGAGTTGTCCTTCGCTGACCTGAGCCCAACCCATGCCCAGGGCATGGCGTCGAACTTGGTCGCGCGCAAAACGCCGCGACAACACAGCCCGCAGCGCTTCGTTCAAGGCCGCGGGCGTATCGAAGCGAGCGGTCATGCCAACCCTCTCGTTGCTGACGATTTCTGGCACGCCCCCAACACTCGAGGCCAGCACCGGCGTGCCGCACGCCATCGCTTCGAGCAACACGTTCGGCCAGCCTTCACGGCTGCTGGCCAGTACCAGCAGGTCGGCGGCGCTGTACCACTGCAACAACTCATCCTGCGGCACGGCACCCACCAGTTGCACCGCATCGCACAGGCCCAGCGCCGCCGCCTGCGCGGCCAGTTCTGCCTGCAGCGGGCCTGCACCGACGATGGCCAGGCGCGCCTGCGGATGCGTGTGGCGCAGCAGCGCAAGCGCCTCGATGACCAGCCCGTGGCGCTTTACCGGCAGCAGGTTGCCCACGGACAGCAGCAGAGGCGAGCCCGCAACCGCCAGGCGCTGGGGAGCGTCGGGCTGCGGCGTGAAGCGTTCTGTGTCGACCCCATTGCGCAGCACATGCACACGGCCTGCCGGTGCGCCGATGTCATGCAGGCGCTGCGCCAGCGCGGCGCTGACACCCACTGATGCGAAGGCTTGCCCGGCTGCCCAGCGCATCAGCCGGCGCGGCAGCGCATGTTCTGCGATGAGGTTGACGTCACTGCCGCGCGCCGTGATCACCAGCGGCTTCTTGAACCAACGCGCCAGCAGGGCGGCTGCCACGCCATCCGGGTAGAAGTAATGGGCGTCGATGAGGTCGAAGTCAAAGCCCTCGTCCAGCAGACGCTGCACCGCGCGGCGTGCGCCCAGCGCCAGCGCCAGCGGTGCGCTGCTCATGCCCAGCTTGGGCAGCAGCGCGTAGCGCGGGTGCTGCACGTCGATGCCGTGGCGGGTTTCACGGCGTGGCGTGCGTGCCATCGCGGCGCGTTCGCCGAAGCGGGTGCTGCGCCACGGGAACCACGGCACCGGCGCCACAACGCGGGTCTCTGCGCGGCCCGTCTTCAGCAGTTCACGCAAGCGCGTCTCGACGAAGATGCCATGCCCTGGCCTTTCGCTGCTGGGGTAAAGCGTAGAGAACAGCAACGTGCGCATCCGCGGGCTCAGGCCTGGGTGTCGGCAAGCACCGGGGCCAGCGCGCGCAGGCAGATGTTCTCGAACACCTGCGCCACCTGCCTATGACCAAAGCGTGACTCCACCAATTCACGCGCGGCACGCGACAGCCGCTCGCGCAGCCCAGCATCAGCCAACAACTGAATCAGTGCCGCGGCCAGTGCCGCCGGATCGTCGTGCTGCACGAAATGCCTGCCGGGTTCGGCATCCAGCCCCTCCATGCCGATGGTGGTGCTGAGCACCGGGCAGCCCATGGCCATGGCCTCGAACGCCTTGATGCGCGTGCCGCCGCCCACCAGCAGCGGGATGACGAAGGCATGCGCGGCATGGGCATAGGGGCGCACGTCGTCGACGAAGCCCGTGAACTCGACGTTGCGCGCGTGGCGCGCCGCCGCTTGCAGCGAAGCCGGCGGGTTTCGCCCCACGACGACGAAGCGTGCCTCGGGCCGCGCAGCCAGCACCAGGGGCCA
>JAYSYB010000560.1:0-9329 GCA_043716775.1 Rubrivivax sp. | reverse complement strand
GGGCGTGCCCAGGCGGCTGGGGAAAGGAACCCCGGCGGCCAGCGCGTCCTGCACTTCTTTGGGCATGCTGAAGAGCATGGGTGTGCCGAAGATGCCTGGGGCGATGGTCATGTTGCGGATGCCGTTGCGCGCCAGGTCGCGGGCGATGGGCAGCGTCATGCCGACGATGCCGCCCTTGCTGGCGGCGTACGCGGCCTGGCCGATCTGGCCGTCGTAGGCCGCCACGCTGGCGGTGCTGATGAGCACTCCGCGTTCGCCGGTGGCTTCGGGGGAGTTTTTAGCCATCGCCTCGGCGGCGAGGCGGATCATGTTGAAGCTGCCGATGAGATTGACGGTGATCGTCTTCGTGTACACGGCCAAAGGGTGCGCACCGTCCTTGCCCACGGTCTTCACAGCCGGTGCAATGCCGGCGCAGTTGACCAAGCCCATCAGCTTGCCCAGTGCAACGGCCGCAGTGACTGCAGCTTGACCGTCGGCCTCCTGGCTGACGTCGCACTTAACGAACTGGCCGCCAATGTCAGTGGCAACCTGCAGGCCGCGGTCAACCTGCAAGTCGGCCACCACCACCTTGGCGCCGTTGGCCGCGAGCATGCGCGCGGTGCCTTCACCGAGCCCTGATGCACCACCCGTGACGATGAAGACCTTGTTTGCGATGTCCATGGTGTGTACCTTGATTCCTGCCTGGGTTTCCTGCCTTGCCTCTGCAGCGATCAGATGCCCAACGCGCCCATCACCCGTCCGGTGATTTCATCGACGCTGCCGGTGCCGCTGATGCGGGCGCAACGCGGTGCTTGCGTGTCACCGCTGCTGGCCCAGTTGGCGTAGTAGTCCACCAGCGGCCGCGTCTGGCTTTGGTAGACCTGCAGCCGCTTCTTGACGGTTTCTTCCTTGTCGTCGTCACGCTGGATCAGCGGTTCGCCAGTCACGTCGTCCTTGCCTTCGACCTTGGGCGGGTTGAACTTGATGTGGTACGTGCGGCCTGACGGCAAATGCGCGCGGCGGCCGCTCATGCGCTCGACGATGGCTTCGTCGGGCACGTCAATCTCCAACACCAGTTCGATCTTCACGCCGGCGTCCTTCATGGCGTCGGCCTGCGGGAGGGTGCGGGGGAAGCCGTCGAACAAAAAGCCCTTGGCGCAATCGGGCTGCGACAGCCGTTCTTTGACCAGATCGATGATGAGCCCGTCGCTGACCAGCCCGCCGGCGTCCATGACTTTCTTGGCCGCCACGCCCAGCGGCGTGCCAGCCTTGACTGCCGCGCGGAGCATGTCGCCGGTGCTGATTTGTGGGATGCCCAGGCGCTGGCAAATGAAGGTGGCTTGTGTGCCTTTACCGGCGCCAGGCGCGCCCAGGAGAATCAGTCTCATCGGGTTCCTCTTTTTGGTGTGTGGCGCGGGGCTGCAACCCCATCAAGTCCCACTTCAAAACAAGAATATCACGCGCTACCCGGTGTCAAGCTGACGGCTAACCCGCTGCTGCCGATGCAAAGATTGCGCGGATGCGCGCCAAATCTTCGGGCGTGTCTACACCCGGCCCCGGGCCGTGTGGCGCCACGTGCACGGCAATGCGATGACCATGCCACAACACGCGCAGTTGCTCCAGCGCTTCGGTGTGTTCGATGGCAGCGGGCGGCAGGCCTGGAAACTGGCGCAAGAACCCGGCGCGGTACGCGTACAGGCCCAGATGGCGCAGCGGCGCGGGGGTGGGCATTTGCGGTATCTGCGGCGTCTGCAGGCTGCCGCCGGACGCGCCGTCGCGCCACCACGGAATGGGCGCGCGGCTGAAATAGAGGGCCCGCCCGGCAGCGTCGAGCACGACCTTGACGACATTGGGATTGAGGTACTCGGCCACGTCAGTCAGCGGGTGCGCGGCGGTGCTCATCACGCAGTCGCTGCGCTCGGCCAGCACC
Organism: Rubrivivax sp.; assembly: GCA_043716775.1. Taxonomy (GTDB): domain Bacteria; phylum Pseudomonadota; class Gammaproteobacteria; order Burkholderiales; family Burkholderiaceae_C; genus Rubrivivax. The sequence continues at coordinate 7,420 of JAYSYB010000560.1, read as the reverse complement.
AGCGCTACGCGGCGCACCAGCTCGGGGTCGATCAGCGGTTCGTCGCCCTGCACGTTGACGACCATGTCGTCGCCGTCCAGATTTAGAAGCCCGCATGCCTCGGACAGGCGGTCGCTGCCACTGTGGTGGTCTTGACGGGTCAGCACCGCACGCACGCCGTGCGCGGCGCACGCGTCGGCGATGCGCTTGTCGTCGCAAGCCACCACCACTTGTGCCGCACCGCTCTGCGCGGCGCGCGCGGCCACATGCACCACCATCGGCTTGCCAGCGATGTCTGCCAGCGGCTTGTCGGGCAGCCGCGTGGAGGCCAGCCGCGCCGGGATCAGGACGGTGAACTTCAACGCGTGGGCATGGGGGCAGCGGCCACAGCGGTCGGTGTGGAGGGCGCAGGCCCGTCCAGCGGCAGCGCTTCGCTTTCCAGCATCACCGGGATGCCGTCCCGGATCGGGAAGGCCAGCCGGTCGGCCGGGCATGCCAGGTCCAGCGGGCGCTGTTCGGCGTCACGTCGCAACTGCAATGGGCCCTTGCAGGCGGGGCAGACCAGCAGGTCGATCAGGCGGTGGTCCAGGCTCATGGTGGGCGTGTTGTGCAGCTCAGTTCATTGCGGTTCAGTGCGGGGCAGCCGGGAAAAGCAACGCCAGAACCTCGTCGATGAGTGTCTGCGGCAGCATCAAGTCTAGTGGCACCACCCACACGCGGGTGCTGCCCATGCGCTGCGGGTCCAGCTTGACGGCGTCCTTCTCGGTCGTGATGAGCTCTGGCGTGTCGGCTGGCCAGGGCAGGGCGCTGTGGTGGGCATAAGCATGGTGGTCTGGCAGCGGTCGGGCATCGATGGTCAGACCCGCGGCACGCAGCATGCCAAAGAACTTCTCGGGCGCGGCGATGCCGGCCACGGCGACCAGTGTTCGGCCTTCCAGCACGGACAGTGGCACCGCCGCCGCCGCATCACCGGCCCGCCATGCCGCCAAAGGCAGTGCCAATGCGATGCTGCGCAGCGCCAGCGCGCCAGGCAGCCCCGTGCTGCTGACGCCCGCCGTGTAGAGCACGCGACGCCAGCGCGGCACGGTCTGCGGCAGTGGTTCACGCAGCGGCCCGGCCGGCAGCAGCAGGCCGTTGCCGGCGCCGCGTTCGTCAAACACCACCAGCTCGGCGCTGCGCACCAGCGCTGCGTGTTGGAGGCCGTCGTCGGCGACCAGCACATCCACCTCCGGATGCGCGGCGCACAGCGCGCGGCCGGCTTCAGCGCGGCGCTTGCCCACCCACACCGGCACGGCGCAACGGCGGCGGACCAGCACCGGTTCGTCACCCGCGGTGCAGGCGCTGTCCCCCGCTTGCACGGCATGCACGCCTTGACCCAGCCGCCCATGCCCACGCGAAATGACGCCAGGGCGGTGCCCGGCACGCTGCAGCGCCTGCACGATGGCGATGACGGTGGGCGTCTTGCCGGCGCCGCCGACGACGTGGTTGCCGACCACCAGCACGGGTACTGGCAGTGCATTCGCGGGTGGTCGGGTTTGGCGGTAAACCAACCACAGCGCCAAGTAAAGCATCGACAGCGGCCAGAGCAGCCAGGCCAGATGCGTCGGTTCGGGCTGCCACCACAGGCGGTCCAGCCAGGCTTCCAGCCCACGGCGCGGCATGTCCACGACAGCGCCGGGCGTTGTGTCGTTCAACGGGCCGCGGTGCCGCCTGTTTGCGCCGCAAAAGTCAGCCGCGACAGGCCGGCGCGGCGCGCGGCGTCCAGCACGTTGACGACTGCCTGGTGCGCCGCCAGGGCGTCAGCCGAGATGATGACCACCGTGTCGGGCCGACCGGCTGCAGCGGTGCTCAATTCAATCGTTAGCAACTCGACACTGCGGCCATCAACGACCTTGCGATTGACGGCGTAGCGGCCGTCGCTGGCAACGGCCACAATGATTTCAGCAGGGCGGTCGCGCAACTTTTCGGCGTCGGCCGCGGGCAGATTGATCTGCAGTTCGGTAAAGCGCGAGTAGGTGGTGGACAGCATCAGGAAGATCAGCACCACCAGCAGCACGTCGATGAACGGGATCAGATTGATCTCCGGTTCTTCCATGCGGCGGCGGCTGAATTTCATGCGCGTCACTAAAACGTTATGCAGTGACGCTGCTGCGCACCGCAAAGCGCATCAGGTGCGGCACCATGCGCTCGGCCGCCAGTTCCAGCTGCAACTGGTATTCGTCTACTCGGCCGCGGAAGTAGCGGTACAGCATCAGCGCGGGGATGGCGATCATCAAACCGAAGGCAGTGTTGTACAGCGCCACCGAGATGCCATGCGCCAGCAGCTGCGGGTTGCTGCCGCCATTGGGTGCTTGCGAGCCGAAGATTTCGATCATCCCGACCACGGTGCCGAAAAGGCCCAGCAAGGGCGCAGCCGCCGCGATGGTGCCCAGCGTGTTCAGATAGCGCTCCAGGGTGTGCACCGCCGAGCGGCCGGCGTTTTCAAAAGACTGCCGCAGCGCGGTTTCGGTGATGCGCGGTTCTGCAATCACACTGCGCAAGCCCGCCGCCAGCACCCGGCCCAACACCGAGTTGTCGGCCAGCTTGTTGACGACATCGGCCGCAGGCAGGCTGGCGCGGGTGACGCCCACCACCTCGTCCAGCAGGTTGGGCGGCGCTACTTGAGAAAGGCGCAGGTGATAGAAGCGTTCAATGACCAGTGCCAGTGCGACCACCGAACAAAGGATCAAGGGCCAGATCGGCCAACCAGCGGCTTGTATGATAGAAAACAAGGCTCTCTCGGGTGATGTCGGGTGGGTTGTCAGGTGCTGTGCAAGCGTGCGCTGCGATGCGCTGCAAGCAAGCAAGCAAGCGCGCGATTATGGCCGATGGCACTGGCGATGAATTGCACTTCCAGGTCCGGTTTGCGGCCCACAGAACACAGCCTTGAAGCCGCTGAAGGCGCCAAGTCGCAGCTGTCCACTGAAGCTGTGGACAACGTTGTGGGAAACCGGTGGTTGCGGCTGAGAAAACCGCACAGATCTTGGTGTCTGCACGCTTTGCACAAAAAATCAGCACCTCTTTTTGGCCATGCAAATCAAGCACTTGCGCCGGTTTGACAATTCCGTGACAAGGCGCGCGCCGCGTTGGCCCAAGGCCTGCGCGGCTGTGGAGTTCCACACCCGCGTGGTTGCTGGCGTATCCGGTGATTGAGCCCGGATCGGCAGTCACCCCGCGGGCGCCGTGGGGCGTGGGCGCCTTGCTGGTGGCCGCGGCCGATGCATTGGCACTGCGCTTTGGCGCGGTGGCGGTGCGCGGGGAGCTGTCGGGCTTTTCCCGCGCGGCCAGCGGGCACTGCTACTTTTCGTTGAAAGACGCCGACGGCGCTGCTGCGCTGCTGCGCTGCGCGATGTTCCGCCGCGCGGCCCTGCTGGTGGACTTTGCGCCGGCTGATGGACAGCAGGTTGAATTGCGCGGCCGCTTGGGCGTGTACGACGCCCGCGGTGAACTGCAACTGGTGGTGGAAGCCATGCAACGCGTCGGCACTGGCGCGTTGTATGAAGAGTTCTTGCGCCGCCGTGCGCGCCTGGCCGCCGAAGGGCTTTTTGACGCTGCCCGCAAGCGGCCTCTGCCGTCGTTTCCGCGCGTGCTGGGCATCGTCACGTCGCCCGCCGCCGCCGCGCTGCGCGATGTGTTGACGACGCTGCATCGGCGCTCACCGCACGTTCGCGTCGTCATCTACTCAAGCCCTGTGCAAGGTGCAGATGCTCCGGCCTCGCTGGTAGCTGCGCTGCAGCAGGCGGGCCGGCGCAGTGAGGTGGATGCCGTGCTGCTGGTACGCGGCGGCGGTTCATTGGAAGACCTGTGGTCCTTCAACGACGAACGCGTGGTCCGTGCCGTGGCAGCCTGCTCGGTGCCGGTGGTGTGCGGCGTGGGGCACGAGACTGATATCACGCTGGCCGACCTGGTGGCCGACTTGCGCGCGCCCACGCCGACGGCCGCCGCAGAGCTGGCCGCCCCGCTCCAGGCCGAGGCCCTAGCGCAACTTGGCGCTGCGGCAGCGTCGCTGCAGCGGTCGGTGCAACGCACGCTGCAGATGCAGGCGCAGCGCCTGGACACAGCGGCGCTGCGGCTAGGGCAACCCTCGCGCAAGCTGCTGGCGCAACAGCAGGGTCTGGACGCGTTGGCGCGTCGCTTGGGCCAGGGTTTGCAGTGGGTGCACGGGCGCCAGGCCGAACGGCTCGGCACCCTGTCGCAGCGTTTGCAACGCGCAGTGCACGCGCGTCAGGACCGCCAAGAACAACTCATCACGCTGGGCCAGCGCTTGCAGCGCGCGGTGAAGGTGCAACTGCAGCGTGAACCGCTGCGCATGGAGGCGGCGGCACAACGCCTGGCCGCGCAAGACCCGGCGCGGGTGCTCAAGCGTGGCTATGCCTGGGTCGAGTCGATGGACGGCCGCCCGGTGCTTGGCGTTGGCGGCCTGCGCGCCGGCCAAGCCGTTCGGGCGGTGTGGGCTGACGGCCGGGCCACCGCCGAACTGCTGTCGGTGGAGCCCCTGCCGCCGCCGCAGTGAAAGCGGTTGCCTACAATGCAATGCCGTTGCGGCATGGCCTTCGCCGGTTGCCGTGTTTGACCAAGAACCACCCGAGCCCCCGAGAGGAAAAACCGCCATGGAACACACCCTGCCCGCACTGCCTTTTGCCATCGACGCGCTGGCTCCACACTACAGCAAGGAAACGCTGGAGTACCACCACGGCAAGCACCACAACGCTTACGTCGTCAACCTGAACAACCTGCAAAAGGGCACCGAGTTCGAGTCGATGGCGCTGGAAGCCATCATCAAGAAGGCCAGCGGTGGCATCTACAACAACGCCGCGCAGATCTGGAATCACACATTCTTCTGGAACTGCATGAAGCCCGCCGGTGGCGGTGAACCCAGCGGCCCGCTGGCCGCCGCCATCACCGCCAAGTGGGGCAGTCACGCCGCCTTCCGCGAAGCCTTTGTCAAGTCGGCCGTGGGCAACTTCGGGTCAGGCTGGACGTGGCTGGTGTAAAAGGCCGACGGCACGGTGGACATCGTCAACACCGGTGCCGCCGGCACGCCGCTGACGACGGCTGACAAGGCGCTGCTGACGGTGGACGTGTGGGAACACGCCTACTACATCGACTACCGCAACATGCGGCCGAAATTTGTCGAGACCTTCGTCGACAAACTGGTCAACTGGTCTTTTGCTGAAGCCAACTTCGCTTGATGCATTGACCTTCATTGAACACAACGGCCGCGCTTCAGGCGCGGCCGTTTTCATTTCTCGAAAGGCGCGCCCTGCAGCCGCAACCCGGCCTTCAGGCCGCGCTTGGCAAACCAGCCGCGGTTCACCTCCAGCGCAAAACGCACCGGCCGGGCTGAGCAGTGCGACGCGTCGGACTGCGCGTCCATGTCGGCCAGGTTGACGATGGTCCCGTCGTCATCAATGAAGGCAATCGTCAGCGGCACCAGCGTATTGCGCATCCAGAAGCAGCGAACGCCGGGTTCGTCGTTGACGAAGAGCATCCCTTCATGGGTGCCCATCACGCGCCGAAACATCATGCCGGTCTGCTGCTGTTCGGCGGTGACGGCGAGTTCGGTCTTGATGATGTGGATGCCGGCCGTGAGGCCGATCGTTCGCAGCCGGGGTTGCGGGCCGTTCTGAGCCTGCACCAGCGGGCTGCAGGCCAGCAGCATGGACAGAAGGACGGCAGGGAAGGCGGCAAAGAAAGTGGGCTTCTTGATGCAGATCATGGGTGGCCATTGGATGCAGGACTCGATTATCCCGTGGCGTTGCATAACGTGAATGACCACCCTGCCAGCTGACACCGGCGTCTCCGCCCACCCGAGCTTCCCAGCCAGCACGGACGCCACCGGGGTGGTAGACCACCCCGGAGGGGCAGGGATCTCAGCAGGCCGTGCCGTTCACCAGGTTCTGCAGCGCGTCGCGGTTCAGGATTTCAATGTGGCGCTGTTTGACGGTCTGCAGGCCGACTTCCTGGAAGTGCGAAGAGGCGCGGCTCACCGTTTCGAGTTTCAGGCCCGGGTAACTGCCGACCTCTTCGCGCGTCATGCGCAGGATGAGTGAACTGCCTGAGAAGCCCCGCGTGCGCAGACGCTGTGTCAGGGTCAGTAAAAAAGCAGCCAGGCGTTCTTCGGCGCGCGTGCTGCTCAGCAGCCGCATCACGCCATGGTCGCGCACGATCTCCCGGCTCACGACGTTGTGGGAGTGGCGCTGCAGGTCGGGCAGTTCACGTGACAGGACTCCCAGCTGGTGGTAGGGAATGATGCAGACCTGCGAGTCTTCCAGCGCCACGGCGTAGCAGGTGTGGCGGTCGGTGCCGATGCCGTCCAGGCCCAGCAGTTCACCGGCCATCTGGAAGCCCGTGACTTGGTCGCGGCCATCTTCGGACGAGATGCAGGTCTTGAAGAAGCCGGTGCGCACCGCAAACAGCGACGAGAAGGCCTCGCCCGACTGGACGCCGCACAGCTGCGCAAGCTCGGGGGGCTGGGGCCGCACGTTACCGCTTGGTCCACGTCGTGCCTCGCGGCCGACCGCTTTGTCCGGGCCTTCGGTTCCCAACAGTATCGGCAGGCCCTGCGCCAGCGCGCCGAAGTCCCGTGCCGCGAACCGCTAGACCGCGACCGCGCCCGCCACGTTGCACGCGGCTTGGTGGACTTGTTGGCCTGCAAAGTCGATCTGCACCGCCTTGAATTGGACGCCTCGCAGGCGGTGCCGCAACTGCCCGCGGGCGGTGGATCGCCCACGGTTCTGAGCAACGAGGACTTTGAGCAGCCTGATGGGGCTCTTGCGCGCGCCTTCCGCACCCCCCAAGGGGGCGTCGCTGTCGGTCGATGCCGACCCGCGCACGGCCTGCCCGCAGCGGTTGAATCATCTTGGCAGCCTGGGCTTCGACCGCGTGAGCCTCGGCGTGCACGACTTCGACCGCGCAGTGCTGGCCGCTGTTCCACCTGCAGTCCTACGACTCGGTCCGTGACCAGGTGGCCGAAGCACGTGCTCTGCCCTTCGAGGTTATCAACGCCGAGCTTGCCATTGGCTTGCCGCAGCAGACGCCCGAATCCTTCCGGCGCACGCTGAAGGCCGTGCCCAGCGCCGAGCAGTGCCTGCAGATGCGCGCCGACGCCGTTGTTGGGTTGACGCGGCAGGGCTATGTCTCTCCGGGCATGGACGAGTTCGCCTTCCCACCGACGCGCTGGCGGTGGGCAAACGCTGGGGCAGGCTGCGCCGCAACTTCCCGGCCTACACAAACACAGCCCGAAGGCGACTTGATTGCGCTGGGGGTATCGGCCATCGGCAGCATCGGCGCCAACTTCAGCCGCAACGCCACGACACTGCGCGGCTACCGGCAGGCACTGGCGCGGGGCCAGTCCCCCCGTGGTGCGCGGCTCGGCGCGTCTGAGGCTATTGAACGCTGC
>JAYSYB010000559.1:0-3071 GCA_043716775.1 Rubrivivax sp. | reverse complement strand
TCAAGCAGGGCCGCGATCTCTTCGAAGTTATCGCGGCTTGAGCGCCGCGGGGTCATCGCCCATGAGTGCATTGCCCGCCCGCTTCGAAGACGTCGAAGCACTCGAAGACTTCATGACCCAGCCCTCAGCCGCGCTGCTGGCCGACCTGGCGCGTGTCGACGGTGACCTCATCATTTTGGGCGTGGGCGGCAAGATGGGCCCGACGCTGGCGCGCATGGCCAAGCGAGCGATGCCGGGGCGCCGTGTGATGGCCGTGGCGCGGTTCAGCGACCCATCGCTGCGCGCGTCGCTAGAACGCCATGGCGTGGAGTGCATCCCTTGCGACCTGATGGACCGCGCCGCGCTGCAGCAGTTGCCGGGCGTGGCGCAGGGCGTACGCAACTGTGTGTTCATGGCCGGGCACAAGTTCGGCGCTTCGGGCAACCCGTCGCTGACCTGGATGATGAACGTCGGCGTGCCGGCGATGGTGGCCGAGGCCTTCCGCGAGACGCGCATCGTCACCTTCTCTACCGCCTGCGTGTACCCGTTTGTGGCGGTGGATGGGCCGGGCGCCGACGAGACCGTTGCTGCGTTGCCGCCGCCGGGCGACTACGCCTGGTCTTGCGTCGGCCGCGAGAAGATGTTCGAGCACGGTTCGCAGCGCTGGGGCACCCCCGGCCGATTGGTGCGCTTGTCCTACGCCAGCGACATGCGCTACGGCGTGCGTCACGACGTGGCCAGCAGCGTCTTCGCCGGCCAGCCGCTGAACCTGGCGATGGGCCATGCCGACGTGATCTGGCAGGGCGATGCCAATGAACAGGCGCTGCGCCTGCTGGCGCACTGCACCGCGCCGGCCAGCGCCATCAACGTGACCGGGCCGCAGCACACCAGCGTGCGCTGGCTGGCCGCCGAATTCGGCAGGCGCTTTGGCCGCGCGCCGGTGTTGACCGGGCAGGAAGCCCCCACCGCGTGGCTGCTGGACACCAGCCAAGCGCAGCGCCTGTTCGGCAAGCCCCGCGTGCCCATCGAAACCATGATCGACTGGGTGGCTGACTGGGTGTCGCGCGGCGGGCCCAATTTGGGCAAGCCGACACACTTTTCGGCACGCGATGGCAAGTACTGATGCGGCGCCCAGCGTCGCCATTCGACTGCTGAGCGAGGCCGATCTGCCCGCTGCCTTGGCACTGTCCACTGCAGCGCATTGGAACCAGATTGAAGCCGACTGGCGCGGCATGCTGGCGCTGGGTGAGGGCTGGGGCATCAATGCCGCCTTGCCGCAGGGGCGCAGCGTGTTGGCAGCGTCCACGGTGGTGCTGCCTTATGGCCATGACTTTGCCTGGGTCAGCATGGTGCTGGTGCTGCCCGAGTTCCGTCGCCAAGGGTTTGCCAGCGTGCTGCTGCGGCATGCGCTGGCCAGGCTGAAAGCGCAAGGTCGATCGGCGGTGCTGGACGCCACGCCGGCCGGGCACGCGGTGTATGTGCAAGAAGGTTTTGCAGACACCTGGGGCTTTGCACGTTACCGGCGCGAGGCCCTGCAGGCTGACGCGCTGCGGAGTGCTGTGCCGCCGCGGCCCAGGCCCTTGCTCGAAGCCGACTGGGCGGCCATTGCCGCGCTCGATGCGCCGGCCTTCGGCGCCAACCGCCTGCCGCTGCTGCGCCGGCTGGCCAGTCGCCAACCCCGCGCATCGCTGGTGCTTGAAGATGGCGGCCACATCGCAGCTTATGTGCTGGCCCGTGACGGCCGCGAAGCGACGCAGATCGGCCCGCTGCTGGCGCCAGACGAAGCTGCCGCATCAGAACTGCTGACTGCCGCACTGGCAGCCGTACCGGGCCCCGTCTACGTCGACTTGCTGGACGGCCGCCCAGGGCTGCTGACGCACCTGCAAGCACACGGCTTTACGCCACAGCGCCCCTTCACGCGCATGGTGCACGGGCGAAAAAAAGCGCCGGGCGATGCCGGCGCTTTGATGCTCGTGGCAGGCCCCGAGCTGGGCTGAACGCCAACCGGGCGGCGGCCCGTAGGCCCGTCCGCCAGGCTACTTCGTCATCTTCACCGAGCGGTCGAGAAACTCGTTGGTGTAGGTGGTCTTGACATCGAAAGCCTTGTCCAGGCCGATGTATTCGCGCACCAGTTCGTAGTCGGCGGCCATGCGCGCGTCGTCGTGGATGCCCAGCGCCACCTCGCGCGAGGACTTGTCGCTCATCAGCTTCTCAACCAACTGCCAGTTGGTCAGCTCGTTGTCGAACTTCAGCGCGCCGTTGGCGTCGATCAGCGCTTGCACGCAGGGGTTGGGCTCCTTCACGCATGCGGCGAATGCGCGTTGCGTGACCTTGACGAACTTGTCCACCAGCGGCCGGTTGGCTTCCAGGAACTTGGCGTTGACGATGACCGAGTTGCCATAGGTGTTCAGGCCGGCGTCGCGCCAGGCCAGAAAGCCCATGTCGTCGCCCAGTTCACGCTGAAAGATGTGGTGGATGTTGTAGAACGAAGTCGTCACGTCCACCGACTTGGACTTCAGCGACGCCAGCTTGGCATTGGCATCGATGTTCACCCAGGTCACCGACTTGGGGTCGATCTTGTTGGCCCTGGCCAGTGCCGGCCACATCACGCGCGCGCCATCGGCAGCAGGATTGCCGATCTTCTTGCCGACGAAGTCTTTCACGCCGGTGATGCCCGAGCTCTTCAGCCAGTACATGCCTTGCGGCGAATTGGCGTAGACGTTGAACACCGCCACTGTGTCGGCCCCCTTGCCCTTGGCCACCAGCACGCCGCCCATGTCGGCCAGGCCAAACGGCGTGGCGCCGGCGCCCACGCGCTGCGTGGACAGCGCCGAGCCCTTGCCAGGCTCCAGGCTCAGGTCGATGCCTTCCTTGAGGTACCAGCCCAGTTTCTTGGCGTAGTAGTAGGGTGCGTGGTCACCGCCGGGCACCCAGTTCAACACGAAGTCGACCTTTTGCTGCGCGTGGGCGGCAGCGGTGGCGGACAAAACCGCGGCAAACAAGGCCGACTTCGCGGCGGCGAGGACAAAAGCAGTTTTCATGCGGGCTCCTGGGTAGCAGTTGAACACGGACCGGTTCATCGGACCTTGGAC
>JAYSYB010000558.1:0-9361 GCA_043716775.1 Rubrivivax sp. | reverse complement strand
GATGCACCCATCGGCAGCAACCTGCGAGACTGGCTCCAGCTCGACGACAGCGTCTTCACGCTCAAGCTCACGCCCAACCTGGCCCATGGCCTGAGCGTCTTCGGCATCGCGCGCGAAGTCGCGGCCCTCACCGGCGCGCCACTGAACACGCCGGACATCCAGCCGGTGGCGCCGACACACGACCAGCGCCTGCCTGTCGAAGTGCAGGCCAGCGACCTCTGCGGCCGTTTCTCCGGCCGTATCGTGCGCGGCGTCAACACCCGCGCCAGCACGCCGGCCTGGATGGTGGACCGCCTGGCGCGCTGCGGCCAGCGCAGCGTGACGGCCTTGGTGGACATCTCCAACTACGTGATGTTCGAATACGGCCGGCCGTCGCACATCTTTGATCTCGACAAGATCCACGACAAGCTCATCGTGCGCTGGGGCCGGGCCGGCGAGACGCTCAAGCTGCTCAACGGCAGCACAGTTGAGGTCGATGCCAACGTCGGCGTGATTGCTGACGCGCAGTCGGTGGAATCGCTCGCTGGCATCATGGGCGGCGACGCCACGGCGGTGTCCGACGGCACGCATAACGTCTATGTCGAGGCGGCCTTCTGGTGGCCCGAAGCCGTGCAGGGCCGGTCGCGCCGCTACAACTTTTCTACCGATGCGGGCCACCGTTTCGAGCGCGGCGTGGACCCTGCGCTGACGGTTGAACACATCGAGCGGATCACGCAGCTCATCGTCGACATCTGCGGCGGCCAGGCAGGCCCGATGGACGATCAGGTGCTGCGCCTGCCCGAGGCCAAGCCCGTCACACTGCGCGTGGCGCGTGCGGCCCAGGTCATTGGCATGCCGGTGACGCAGACGCAGTGCGCCGACGTCTTCCAGCGCCTGGGCCTGCAGTTCACGGAGGGGCAGGGCACGTTGACCGTCTTGCCGCCGAGCTGGCGCTTTGACTTGACGATCGAGGAAGATCTGATCGAAGAAGTGGTGCGCGTCATCGGCTATGACAAGCTGCCCACCACCGCACCCGTGGCGCCCATCACCGCACGCGTGCGCCGTGAGGCGCAGCGCAGCAGCCACGCGGTCCGCCACGCGCTGGCGGGCTTGGGCTACCAGGAAACCATCAACTTCAGTTTTGTCGAAGAGCGTTGGGAACATGAACTGGCGGGCAACGCCGACCCGATCAAGGTGCTCAACCCCATTGCCGCACCGCTGGCCGTGATGCGCTCCAGCCTGCTCGGCAGCCTCATCGGCGTGCTGCGCCACAACCTGGCGCGCAAGGCGCAACGGGTGCGTGTGTTCGAGGTGGGCCGTGTCTTCCTGCGCGATGCCAGCGTGCTGGACGGTGCGCTCACGGTGGCGGGTGTGCATCAGCCCATGCGCGTGGCTGCGCTGGTCTATGGCCCGGCCGATGTGCTGCAGTGGGGCCGCGAGGAACAGGGTGTGGACTTCTTCGACGCCAAGGGCGATGTGCAGGCTTTGATCGCGCCGCGCGTGCCCACCTTTGTGCCCGCCACGCATGCGGCGATGCACCCTGGGCGCTGCGCCGCCGTGATGCTGGATGACCAGGTTGTCGGTCACGTGGGTGAACTGCACCCGCAGTGGCGGCAGATGTATGAACTGCCGCGAGCGCCGGTGATGTTCGAGCTCGATCTGGACGCGGTGCTGAACCGTCCGGTGCCGCTGTTCAAGCCTGTCTCACGTCAGCAGCCGGTGTCGCGTGACCTGGCGTTGGTGGTGGGTGACGAGGTGTCGCATGGTGCGCTCATTGCTGCGCTGACGGCAGACCCCGAAGGCCTCGTGCGTTCTGCGCTGCTTTTCGATGTTTACAAGCCAGCCGCACCGGTAGCGGGCATGACCGCTGGCGAACGCAGCCTAGCCGTGCGCCTGGAACTGCTCGACTTCGACACCACGCTGACGGAAGATCGCATCGAGGGTGCCAGGGCAGCCGCCCTGGCCAGGGCAGAGAAGGCCGTTGGCGCACGCCTGCGGTCTTGATGGAGCTACAAGAAGATGGCGACCGAAGACACCCCCGGCGAAGGCGTGATCCTGCCTTCCTTGGAGACACCCACGCTCACCAAGGCCGAATTGGCCGAGTTGCTGTTTGACCGCCTGGGCCTGAACAAGCGCGAATCGAAAGACATGGTCGAAGCCTTCTTCGAGATCGTGCACGGCACGCTGGTCGAGGGCCGCGACGTCAAGCTGTCGGGCTACGGCAACTTCAACATTCGCCGCAAAGCCCCGCGCCCGGGCCGCAACCCGCGCACGGGTGAGTCGATTCCGATCAAGGCCCGCAACGTCGTCACCTTCCACGCCAGTCACAAGTTGAAGTCGATCGTGCAAGGCGACACCCCCGTTCAAGGAGACTTCGAGTAGAGTCTAGCTTTCCCCACTGATCCCATTGATTTCAATGGAGAAATTGCTTCCAGCCATCCCTGCCAAACGATACTTCACCATCGGTGAGGTGAGTGAGTTGTGCGGGGTCAAGCCGTACGTGTTGCGCTACTGGGAACAAGAGTTCACCCAACTCAAACCCATGAAGCGCCGCGGCAACCGGCGTTATTACCAGCACCACGAAGTGCTGCTGATTCGGCGTATCCGCGAGTTGCTCTACGACCAAGGCTTCACCATCAGCGGCGCGCGCAACCGGCTGGCCGACGCGGCTGTGCACCTTCGGGCTGCTGCCCTGGTAAGCGACGATCTGAGTGGAGACGATGTCGAGTCTGTTTCGATCATCGAGTCCGCGGCAGCCATGCTGTTGATGCACCCGGCGGCCGACCGCGTCGATGTGCCCGTATCCCAGGCGCACCGCATCGACGAATCACAACTGCGCGCCGAGTTGATGTCGATTCGCGAGCTGCTCTCTTCGTGAGGCTCTCACGGTGAGGCGCTGTGCGCACCGTATACTTAGCGGCTCAGTCGGGGCGTAGCGCAGCCTGGTAGCGCACTTGCATGGGGTGCAAGGGGTCGCGAGTTCGAATCCCGCCGCCCCGACCAAAATTTGAATCGACGGGTTAGCTCCCACAAGGGGCTAGCCCGTTTGGCTTTGTGGGCCCGGTAGCGACAGAATTCGCCACCGAATTTCGGTGAGCCGGGGGAATCCGATGGTCGCTGAAAACTTGATTCACGCTGCGGCGCGCGGCGTACAGGCAGGCGTTCGCGTCGGCGTCGGCGGCTGGACTTTTGAGCCTTGGCGCAACAACTTCTACCCCGCGGGCCTGTCGCACGACAAGGAGCTGGCTTATGCAAGCCGGCAGCTCAGCGTGATTGAGGTCAACAGCACCTACTACAGCCTGCAGAAGCCAGCCACTTTTGCCAAGTGGCGCGAGCAGACCCCCGACGACTTCATGTTCTCGCTCAAGGCGTCGCGCCACGCCACCAACCGGCGGGTGCTGGCCGAGGCCGGTGAATCCATAGAGCGATTCGTCAACAGCGGCATCGCTGAACTGGGGCCGAAGTTGGGGCCTATTGCCTGGCAGTTCGCGCCGACCAAGCGTTTCGATGCGGTCGACTTCGAGCGCTTTCTGGACCTGCTGCCAAGTGCTGCGCATGGCGTGCCGCTGCAGCACGCGGTGGATGTGCGGCACGACAGCTTCAGGTGCGCCGACTATCTGGCGCTCGCCCGCCGCCATCGGGTGACCACCGTGTTCACCGAATCCGACGACTACCCGGCCTTGGCCGACGTCACTGGCGACTTCATCTACACGCGCATCATGCGCACCGACAGCCAGTTGCCCGAAGGCTGCGCGCCGCAGGTGCTGGACCAGATCGCAGCGTGTACGTTGCTCTGGCAGCAGGGCCATGAGCCACAGAACCTGCCGCGCGTTGAGCCACCGCCGCCCGCGGCCGCGCCGCGTGACGTGTTCGTGTTCTTCATCAGCGGCGCCAAGGAAAAGGCGCCCGCCGCCGCCATGGCGTTGCGCCGACGGGTGGGCTAAAGAGAAGGCCCGGCCTAGCGGTGATCGGGCCTTCTTCACCGGCGCTCGCTGGGTCGCCTCCGGCGTGTCCCGTCTTTCTGTCGGACAAGGACTGCAAGACGAGCTGGCATTGGCTGGCGCGGCCGCGACGGCGGCACCCGGAAGATGACCGGTCGGCAGAGCCGCTTTCGCTGCAGCGTGTTCTGCATCCATGAGCCCTGCCTGCACGACTTGGCATCGCATATACGCGACGGGCTTCACCCCAGCGATGAAGGATATGCGTGTGGTTCAAGAAGTTCATGGGCCATCGCAACCTGGCGCCAACAGTGGCGTCCGCGCGATGAGCAGTAGCCGCTGCTTACGCGCTGACGCTGCTAAGCCTGCATCGGTGGCGTCTGAGTGCTGACCGCGGCGCTCGTCATGCTGGGCCTGGTGGTGCTGGCGCTGGCGCTGGCCGACAGGCCCGTGAAACGCTTGCCACTGTCACCAGCCGTCATTTACCTGGGGGTGGGTTGGCTGGCTGGCGCGCTGTTGGGGGCACCCCCAGCGCAGCAGCTTCAGACCCACGCGTCGGTGCTGACGCTGGTGCTTGAATTGGCAGTGCTGGTGTCGCTGTTTGCGGTGGGGCTGCGGTTGCGCGTGATGTCCAACTTCAAAGCCTGGAGAGTGGCTTTGCTGTTGGCTGGGCCTGGCATGGTGGCGACGATCCTGATGGCGGCTGTGGTGGCCCATGCGCTATTGGGGCTGCCCTGGCCGGCGGCACTGCTGCTGGCGGCCATCGTGGCGCCTACTGACCCGGTGTTGGCCTCTGACGTGCAGATTCGTTCAGAGCAGGATCGCGACGCCGTGCGACTGGCCGTCACGGCCGAGGGTGGGCTCAATGACGGTGCGGCGCTGCCTGCTGTGATGCTGGCGTTGGGGCTGCTCGGGCTGCATGCGCTGGGCCCCGGCGGGTCGCGGTGGTGGTGGGCTGACATGGCATGGCCAATCGGTGGCGGCGCAGCGCTCGGCGCCGCCCTTGGCGGCCTGCTGGGCTGGGCCCTGAAGCGGCGAGCGCTTCGTGCCGACACCCTGGACCGCGACGAGCTGATCTACGCCGGCGCCCTTTTGCTGGCACTGGGGCTGGCGCGCGCCACGGCCACGTCGTCCTTTGTCCTTGTTTTTGTCGTCGGCGTGACGATGCTGCTGCCTCTGAGCGGATTGCCGCATCAAGGCCTGGCGGAGAGGTTGCAGGCTTTTGGCGCCCGCTGCGAAAGGCTGGTGGAGGCGGCCACGGTGCTGGCTGCAGGGGTGATGCTGAATGCCGCAGATCTGGGGTGGCCAGCGCTGGCGCATGCGCTGCCATTTGCGTTGGCGATGGCAATGGTGGTGCGGCCCTTGGCGGTGTTGGCCTGTGTGCGCCGCTCGCTGCTGCCGGGCAGCCAGCGCCGGCTCGTGGCGTGGTTTGGCATCCGTGGCATCGGCTCGCTCTTCTACTTGTTGTTTGTGCTGCAACACGGCGTCGCGGGCGTCTTGGCTCAGCAGCTTGTTTCTGCCACGCTTGTCTGCGTGGCGGTGTCGATCGTCCTGCATGGTGTGTCGGCTACGCCGCTGATGGCCCGGTACCAGCAGCGCAAACGGCCGCGTTGAATTTGCTGTCATGAGTCGGACTCTTCCAGCACTGCTGCCACGACTGCTGCCACGCCTTCGGGATGGCGGGCGCTTTGTGAGCCAGGCTGTCAAAAGCTTCCGTGCCAACCAAGGCCTTCTGCTTGCCGGCGCGGTGGCGTACTACGCGCTGCTGTCGATCGTGCCGCTGCTGATCCTGACCGTCATCACGCTGTCCCACTTCATCGACCAGGGCGAACTGCTGCGGACACTCGGCCGGTACCTGGAGTGGTTATTGCCGGGCCAGTCTTCAGCCATCGTCGCCGAACTGGCAGGTTTTCTGGCCCGCCGCGAGGTCATGGGTTGGGTGCTGCTGGGCAGCATGCTGTTCTTCAGCTCGCTGGCGTTCACGGTGCTGGAAAACGCCATGTCGGTGATCTTCCACCACCGGGTTGCGATCCGGCGCCGCCACTTTCTGGTGTCGGCGCTGATTCCGTATTTGTACATCCTGTGCCTGGGTGCAGGCATGTTGCTGGTGACGCTGGTGGCCGGCGGCCTGCAAGCGGTGGGCCAAGAACATGTGGACTTGCTGGGGCGCCGCTGGTCGTTGACAGGGCTGTCGGGCGCGCTCTTGTACCTGCTGGGGCTGGTGGGCGAGGTGCTGCTGGTGGCGTCGGTCTATCTGGTGATGCCGGTTGGCCGCTTGTCCTGGCGGCATGCCTTGCTGGGCGCGGTGACCGCGGCGGGCTTGTGGGAGCTTTCACGCCATGCACTGGTGTGGTACTTCACCACGTTGTCGCAGATCAGCACGGTGTACGGCTCTTTGACCACCGCCATTGCCGTGTTGCTGAGCCTGGAAGTGGGCGCCGCGTTGCTGCTCTTCGGGGCGCAGGTGATATCGGAGTACGAGCGCTGGAGCCCAGCACTTTGTGCCCAGCCACCGCTACCTTTCAGCACCGGCAGCGCACCCCGTGCCGTACCCCGTGCAGAACGCCTGCGGCGCGGCGTGGGCGCCAGAAAAAGGGCTGGAAAATCCGGCCCTTGGTAATCACAGTGGCTGCCCGGTCTTGCGGCAGCCAGTTGTGCAGGACTACTGCAGCGCCACCTCAACACGCCGGGCCTGGCTGGCGTCGCCGCTGCCGATGAGTTGTTCGGGCTTCTTCAGGTCGATCTTGTCCTCGGCCACGCCCAGCGCCTTCAGCGCATCACGCACCGCGAAGGCGCGCTGCTTGGCGAGCTCGGCGTTGGCAGCCGGGTCGCCCGTGGCGTCGGTGTAGCCGCTCAACACGGCCTTCTTGCCGGCGGCCACACCCGTGACCACATCGGCCAACGCTGCTGCGGCCCCGCTGGCAACTTCAGCCTTGCCGCTGCCGAAGTAGAACTTGACGACGCCGCCTTCGACCTTGATCGATGCTGCGTCGGAAGACATCGCCGACGGTGCAGCTGCTGTTGCAACTGCAGGCGCCGAGTGTGCGGCTGCAGGGGCTTTTGCTCCAACGGGCAGCAACGGCACGATCAGCAGTGCCACGATGTTGATGATCTTGATCAGCGGGTTGACGGCCGGGCCGGCGGTGTCCTTGTAGGGGTCGCCCACGGTGTCACCGGTGACAGCTGCCTTGTGCGCTTCACTGCCCTTGCCACCGTGGTGGCCGTCCTCGATGTACTTCTTGGCGTTGTCCCAGGCACCGCCGCCGGTGCACATCGAGATGGCAACGAAGAGTCCGGTGACGATCGTGCCCATCAACAGGCCACCCAGCGCGGCCGGCCCAAGCAGCAGGCCCACGACCACCGGCACCACCACGGGCAACAGGCTGGGGACGATCATTTCCTTGATCGCCGCAGTGGTCAGCATGTCGACCGCAGCGCTGTAGTCGGGCTTGCGCTTGCCGGCCATGATCAGCCCGTCCTGGAACTGGCGGCGTACTTCCACCACCACCGAGCCCGCAGCCCGGCCCACCGCTTCCATCGCCATGGCGCCGAAGAGGTAGGGAATGAGGCCGCCGATGAAGAGGCCGACGATGACGAGCGGGTCGCTCAAATCAAACGCCACGCTCATGCCGCGGCCTTCGAGAGAATGTGTGTAGTCGGCAAACAGCACCAGTGCCGCCAAGCCGGCAGAACCGATGGCGTAGCCCTTGGTGACGGCCTTGGTGGTGTTGCCCACAGCGTCGAGCGGGTCGGTTACGTCGCGAACTGACTTGGGCAACTCGGCCATCTCGGCAATGCCACCGGCGTTGTCGGTGATGGGGCCGTAGGCGTCCAGCGCAACCACGATGCCGGCCATGCTGAGCATCGACGTGGCCGCCACCGCGATGCCGTACAGGCCACCCAGTTGGTACGCGGCCAGGATGGCAGCGCAGACAAACAGCACCGGCCAGGCCGTGCTGCGCATTGACACACCCAGACCAGCGATGACGTTGGTGCCGTGGCCGGTGGTGGATGCCTGGGCGATGTGCTGCACTGGGGCGTATTGCGTGCCGGTGTAGTACTCGGTGACCCAGACCATGGCGGCGGTCAGCACCAGGCCGACGGCGCAGGCGCCGAAGAGCGCCATCGCCGAGACGCTGCCGCCTGCGGTCAGCGTCAGTGGCGTCGGAAACATCGCCGTGGTGACGAAGTAGAAGGCGATCAGCGACAGCACGCCCGCCACCGCCAGGCCCTTGTACAGCGCCGGCATCACGTTTTTCATGCCGGGGCTGGCCTTGACGAAGTAGCAGCCAATGATCGACGCGATGATCGACACGCCGCCCAGCAACAACGGATAGACCACAGCATTGACGGTGGCACCACTGACGAGCAGCGACGCCAGCGCCATGGTGGCGATCAACGTCACGGCGTAGGTCTCGAAGAGGTCGGCCGCCATGCCGGCGCAGTCGCCGACGTTGTCGCCGACGTTGTCGGCGATCACGGCGGGGTTGCGCGGGTCGTCTTCGGGGATGCCGGCTTCGACCTTGCCTACCAGGTCAGCGCCGACGTCAGCGCCCTTGGTGAAGATGCCGCCGCCAAGGCGCGCAAAGATCGAGATCAGCGAAGAGCCGAAGGCAAAGCCGAGCAGGGGTTTCAGCGTCTCGGCGTCAACCTTGCTGCCACCACTGAGCAGCATGAAGAAGAGGCCCACGCCCAGCAGGCCCAGACCCACCACCAGCATGCCGGTGATGGCGCCGCCCTTGAACGCGACATCGAGTGCAGGGCCGATGCCTTTGGTGGCGGCTTGTGCCGTGCGCACGTTGGCCTTCACCGATACGTTCATGCCGATGAAACCGCAGGCACCTGAAAGCACGGCGCCGAGCACAAAGCCCGCCGCCGTGAGTTTGCCGAGGAAGAAGAAGATGAGCAGCGCAAGAACGGCACCGACGATGGCGATGGTGCGGTACTGCCGTGCCAGGTAAGCTGCAGCGCCTTGCTGGATCGCACTGGCGATTTCTTGCATGCGGGCGTTGCCGGCGTCCTGGCTCAGGATCCAGCTTCGTTGCACGAAGCCATAGATGACGGCGGCCAAGCCGCACGCCAGCGCTGCATACAGCGCCATGGTGGTGGACATGGAGAGAGCTCCTTCCTCGATCGGTTTTTTGGGGTTGTCAGAGTGGGCGCGCTGCAGCGCAAGGCGGCCAACTCGGTGCGCGGGCGATGCTACAGGATGCCCCTTGCGGCACCCGGCGGGGTTTGCCAGCGGTCAAATGGCACTCTCTGCGTGGGTCAGTGCCATGCAAGCTGCGCCTCTAGAATCGGGGCACTTCCTGAGACGGACAACAGCCGAGACATCGCATGAGCCTGCACAACGTGACCCCGGGCGCCAACGCGCCGCATGAGTTCAACGTCATCATCGAGATCCCGATGAACGCCGACCCAATCAAGTACGAGGTTGACAAGGC
>JAYSYB010000557.1:0-9365 GCA_043716775.1 Rubrivivax sp. | reverse complement strand
ATCACCAAGCCGGCCAGTTCGGCCGGTTCCATGTCGGCCAGGGCACCACCAAAGGTACCGATGGCGGAGCGGGCTGCGCCGAGTACGACGACATCACGTGGGTTCATGGTGCGAGTCTCCTGAAAATGGGTTGAAGAGCGCCATAGTAGGCGCCTGGCGGCTGGCGCTGGCCTGACAACCCGCTCGGCTGTGCAACTTGGCCGCTCGTAGCACGCACATGCAGCACGCACCCGCAGCACGCGCGCTGCCCAACCATACTGCCGCGCCGGTGTTGGCGAGCGCGGCGCTGGCGTCAGGTCAGCAGCAACAACTGCGCCACCACCGCCACTGCAATCACTTCAGGTTCCTTGCCTTCGATGCCCGCCGCGCCAATGGGGCACACCATGCGGTCGATGTGCTCGGCAGCGCAGCCGCGCTCGCGCAAGCGGTGCTCGAAACGCGCGCGTTTGGTCATTGAGCCGATGAGGCCGAAATAGGCAAAGTCAGCACGCTGCAGGATGGCCAGGCTGATTGCCAGGTCAAGCGCGTGGCTGTGCGTCAGCACCAGAAAGCACGCGCCCGGCGGCGCTGCCGCCACTTCGGCCTGCACCGGCTCGACGCAGAGGCGCTGGATGTGCGGCGGCAGCGGTGCGGCCGGGAATTCACGCTCCCGTTCATCGATCCATTGCACCTGGCACGGGATGCCCGCCAGCAGCCGCACGATGGCGCGGCCGACGTGGCCTGCACCGTAGAGTTGCAGCGTAAAACGCGGTGTGGCCGACGCCCATTTGTCGGGCTCTGCCGCAGCCAGCGGCGTGAAGAGCAGGTCGAGAGTGCCGCCACAGCACTGGCCCAGGCTGGGGCCGAGCGCGATGTGTTGCTGCTGTTGCAACTGCTGCTGCCCGCCGCCGCCTTGCGCCAGCAGTGCGCGCGCATCGGCAATCGCCTTGAGTTCCAGGTGACCACCACCGATGGTGCCCAGCACCTCGTCCGCCGCCACCAGCATGCGCGTGCCGGCTTCGCGCGGCACCGAGCCTTTGTGCGCCACCACCTGCACCACCACCGCAGGCCGCGCTGCCGCCAGCCACCGCAACGCGGCGGCGCGCAGGTCGATGCTCACGCGGCGGCCTGCACCGCCGTGATGGCCCGCAGGATGGCCTCTGACGTGGCCGGCGCCTGCAGCGGCGGATCCACGCGGTGGCCGCCGACGGCCGAGATGGCGTCGCGGATGGCGAAAAAAACGCTGAAGGGCAGCAGCAGCGGCGGCTCACCGACGGCCTTGCTGCGGTGGATGCTGTCGTGCACGTTCGGGCCGTCGAAGAGCTTTGTGTTGAAGACCGCCGGGCAGTCGTTGGCGGTGGGGATCTTGTAGGTGCTGGGCGCGTGCGTGGTCAGCAGGCCGGCACGCGGCGAACCGTCGGCCGGGTGCCACACCAGTTCTTCGGTGGTGAGCCAGCCCATGCCCTGGATGAAGGCGCCTTCGACCTGGCCGATGTCCACTGCAGGATTCAGCGAACGGCCGGCGTCGTGCAGCAGGTCCGCGCGCTGCAGCTTCCATTCGCCTGTGAGCGTGTCGACGATGACTTCGCTGACTGCTGCACCGTAGGCGTAGTAGTGGAAGGGCCGGCCCTGCATTGTCACGCGGTCCCAGTGCAGGCCGGGCGTGGCGTAGAAGCCGTCGCTCCAGAGTTGCACACGCGCGAAGTAGGCGGCATGCACGACCTCGGCAAAAGGCAAGGTGCGGCCGGCGACATGCACGTGGCCGTCGGCAAAACGCACCTCGGTCTGGGCGCCGCCCCAGGTCTTCGCGGCAAAAGCCGCGATGCGGTCGCGCAGTTGGCGCGCAGCGTCTTGCGCAGCCTTGCCGTTCAAGTCGGTGCCGGTGCTGGCGGCCGTGGCAGACGTGTTGGCGACCTTCTGCGTGTCGGTGGCGGTGCAGCGCACGGCCTTCAAAGGCACACCAAGTTCATGCGCCACGACTTGCGCCACCTTGGTGTTCAGGCCCTGGCCCATCTCGGTGCCGCCGTGGTTCACGAGCACGCTGCCGTCGGTGTAGATGTGCACCAGCGCCCCGGCCTGGTTCAGGTGCGTGACGTTGAAGCTGATGCCGAACTTCAGCGGCGTCAGCGCCAGGCCTTTTTTCAGCACCGGGCTTTTGTCATTGAAGGCCGCAACTTGGGCACGGCGCGCGGTGTAGTCGGCCTCGTGTTCCAGCTGCGCCACCAACGCGTGGATGATGTTGTCGTCCACCACTTGCCCATAGGGCGTGACGTTGTGGTCGCCGAGGCCGTAGAAGTTGGCGCGCCGCACCGCCAGGGGGTCCAGCTTCAGCGCACGTGCCACCGAGTCCAGCAGGTACTCGATCGCAATCGCACCCTGCGGCCCGCCAAAGCCGCGGAAGGCCGTGTTGCTCTGCGTGTTGGTCTTGCCTGAATAGCCGTGGACGGCGACGTGCGGCAGCCAGTAGGCGTTGTCGAAGTGGCACAGCGCCCGTGTCATCACCGGGCCCGACAGGTCAGCCGAATGGCCGGCGCGAGAGACCATCGTGACATCAGCACCCAGAATGCGGCCGGTCTCATCGAAGCCGATCTGCGCGTCGTAGTGGAAGCAGTGGCGGCGGCCGGTGATGAGGAAGTCGTCGTCGCGGTCGACGCGCAGCTTCACGGGCGCGCGCATGCGGACGGCCGCGACAGCGGCCACACACGCAAAGAGCGCGCTCTGCGATTCTTTGCCGCCGAAGCCGCCGCCCATGCGCCGGCATTCCACCTGCACCGCATGCGCTGGCCGCTGCAGCGCGTGCGCCACCAAGTGCTGCATCTCGCTGGGGTGCTGTGTCGAGCAATAGACCTTCATGCCGCGGTCTTCAGTGGGCACGGCATAGCTGATCTGGCCTTCGAGGTAGAACTGCTCCTGGCCGCCCACGTCGAAGCTGGCTTTCAGCCGGTGCGGCGCAGTGCGAATAGCACCTTGTGCATCGCCGCGAACCAGGTGCATCGGCGGCACCACGTATTGCTGCGCCGCGTGCGCGGCTTCGGGTGTGAGGATGGGCGGCAGCGCGCGCGAGCGGATGGCCTGCCTGGCGAGTGCGGCCGCGCGGCGCGCCGCATCGCGCGTGTTGGCGACCACGGCAAACACCGGCTGGCCCAGGTAGCGCAACGTGTCGCCCACAACACCCGCCAGGATCGGGTCGTCCTTCACCAGTGCGCCGCATTCGTTGTCGCCAGGGATGTCGGCGGCTGTGAACACATCCACCACACCGGGCTGGCGGCGGATGAGGTCGAGGTCGATGGCTTCGATGATGCCGTGCGCCAGCGGCGACAGGCCAAGTGCGGCGTGCAACGTGCCGGCCAGTTCGGGCAGGTCGTCGGTGTAGGGCGCGCTGCCGGCCACATGCAAGTGGGCGGATTCGTGCGGGTGGCTGCGGCCGACCTCGGCAAAGGTCGCGATGGATGTCAACACGACGGGCAGATCGGCAGGCTTGTTCATGCCACCCTCTCGCCTGCACGCGCGAACACGCTGACGGCGCTTTCGGGCAACGGTGCCTCGGCCCGTGTTTCAAGCCAGAAGCGACGCAACAGGTTCTGCGCCACCTGCAGCCGGTATGCAGCGCTGGCGCGCATGTCGGTGAGCGGCTTGAAGTCGAGTGCCAGCGCGGCTTGTGCAGCCTGCAACGCGGCTTCATCCCATAGCCGGCCTTGCAGCGCAGCCTCTGCGCCTGCGGCGCGGCGCACGGTGGCAGCCATGCCACCGAAGGCCAGGCGAACGTTGACGATGGGGCCGCCGTCCAGGTCGCGGTCCAGGTCGCGGTCAAGGTCGATCACCAGCGCGGCGCAGACGGCCGAGATGTCGCTGTCGAAACGTTTGCTGATCTTGTAGGCGCGCAACTGTTGCGCGGGGCGGCGGCGCGGCACTTCCAGCGAGTGAACGAATTCGCCCGGCTGCAGCTGGGTCTTCATGTAGTCAACATAGAAGTCTTCCAGCGCCATCTGCCGCAGTTGCGGGCCGCGCTGCAGCACAAGCTGCGCACCCAGCGCGATGAGCACCGGCGCGGAATCGCCGATGGGAGAGCCGTTGGCGACGTTGCCGCCCATCGTGCCGGCATGGCGGATGGGCAGCGACGCAAAGCGCAGCCAGACGTCGCGCAAGGTGGGCCACTCGACTACCAGCGCATGCCAGGCGTCTTCCAGGCTGGCGGCGGCGCCGATGACGATGAAGTCTTCGCCGACGTCCACGCGCTTCAACTCGGCCACTTCATTGATCGAGATCAGTTCACCCAGGTCGCGGAATTGCTTCGTGACCCACAAGCCCATGTCGGTGCTGCCGGCCAGCACGCGCGCCTGCGGAAGCGCCTCGCGCAGCGCGGCAAAGTCGGCCAGCGTGCGCGGGGCGTGGAAGCCTTCAGCGGTGTGCAGCGGCGGATAGGCGGCCAGCGCGCGCAGCGCTTGCAGCACGGGCTCATGAGCCAGTTTCACCGCTGGCGCTGTCAGCATCTGCTGCCCCGCATCCAGGATCGGCCTGTAGCCCGTGCAGCGGCACAGGTTGCCCGACAGATCATCGGCCAGCTGCTGCCGCGTCGGCACCGTGCCGGCGGCCTGGTGGCGCTGGTAGCAGGCCCACAGGCTCATCACGAAGCCGGGGGTGCAGAAACCGCACTGCGAGCCGTGGCAGTCCACCAGGCTCTGCTGCACCGGGTGCAGGGCGCCGTCGGGAATTCCGGCTGAATCGGCCACGTCTTCCACCGTGAACAGCGCCTTGCCGTCCAAGGTGGGCAGGAACTGGATGCAGGCGTTGACGGGTTGAAGCTGAAGCGCGCCCTGTGCGTCCAGCGACCCGAGCACCACCGTGCAGGCACCGCAGTCGCCTTCGGCACAGCCTTCCTTGGTGCCGCTGCAGTGCGCGTCTTCGCGCAGCCACTGCAGCACCGTGCGCGTGGGCGCCGCGGCATCCAGGGCCACGACCGCACCTCGATGGAAAAAACGCAAGGGGCGGGTGGGCAGCGGGGTGTTCATGAAAGCGACGAAGCTCATGCAAGGACTTGCGGCAAAGGTAGCGCCTGCCCGATGCCACAGAATACTTGATCATGCATAAACACTATGCGAAACTTTGTATGGTGAAAAGGCCCAAATTCGACACCATTGACCTCCACCTTGTCCGGGTACTGCACACCGTGATCCTTGAACGCAGTGTGTCCCGTGCCGCCCTCAAACTGGCCAGTACCCAGCCTGCGGTCAGCGCCCAGTTGAAGCGCCTGCGGGCGCTGACGGGCGACCCGCTTCTGGTGCGTGCCGGCCAGCAGATGCAGCCTACCGCCACCGCCTTGCAATTGCTGGACCCCGCGGCGCGTTTGCTGCAGGACGCAGAACGCCTGTTCAGCCGCCACGGCCGCGTGCTGCGTGCCGCGCCGTTTGAGGCCGCGTCGGCCGAGGCTCTGTTCCGCGTTGCCGCCAGCGACTACCTCGACCCGCTGTTCCTGCCGCGCCTGGTGGCGCACATCAAGCGCACGGCGCCGGGTGTGCGGCTGGAGTTGATGCCGCTGACGCAGGACTACGACTACCGCCGCCACCTCGGCGCAGGCGATGTGGACCTCGTCATCGGCAACTGGCTGAAGCCCCCTGAAGAACTGCATCTGGGCCGCTTGCTCAGCGACGAAGTGGTGTGCCTGGTGTCTGAAGACCACCCGGCCCTGCGCAGGAACTGGACGGTGCAAAAGTACCTGGACAACGAACACGTGGCCCCCATGCCCATGAGCCCCGGCGCCCTGGGCGTGATCGACGAACACCTGTTGGCCAGTGGTGCGCAGCGCCGCATCGTGGTGCGGGCTTCGCACTTCAGCCTGATCCCGTTGATGGTTGCACAAA
The DNA here is from genome assembly GCA_043716775.1 of Rubrivivax sp. Lineage (GTDB taxonomy): Bacteria > Pseudomonadota > Gammaproteobacteria > Burkholderiales > Burkholderiaceae_C > Rubrivivax. Next base: position 3,528 of record JAYSYB010000557.1, on the reverse strand, counting down.
GCCTCCTGGTGCTGACCACGGGGCGCCTGTTCTGCAGCCGCTATGTGGGCACGCTGCCGGTGAAGATCGTGCGCTGCCCCGTCGCCTTTCCAGCCCTCAATTACTACCAGCTGTGGCACGAACTGACCCACACCGCGCCAAGCATGCGCTGGTTCCGCGAGCAGGTGCGTGATGTGGCGCGGCAGCTCGGCGGCGCCAACTTGCCGCAGAAGAGTGTTGCCTGAAAACTGCCGCATGAAAGTCGCCGCATGAAAACTGCCGCATGAAGATCGCAATTCGCGCCGACCTGCTGGACTTCACGGCCACCCCGTCCTGGGGCAGCTTGAGCCTGCACGGCGTGCGCTTTCGTCCCGACCACTGGTTGCTGGTCGGCGACGACGGCCGCATCCAGGGCGTGCAGCTGGAAGACCCGGGCCCCGACTGGCAGCGCCATGACCATAGCGGCCGGCTGCTGCTGCCAGGCTTCATCGACACCCACGTGCATTCGCCACAGCTCGACGTTATTGGCAGCTGGGGCGCGACGCTGCTCGACTGGCTGCAGGATTACACCTTTCCGGCCGAGGCGCGATATGCCGACCCCGCCGTCGCGGCCGCCGGCGCGGCGCAATTCCTGGACGCACTGCTGGCCCACGGCACGACCGCCGCAGTCGTCTTCCCCACCGTGCACAAGGTGTCCGTCAACGCACTGTTTGAAGCCGCCAGCACGCGCGGCATGCGCGTCATCGCCGGCAAGGTGCTGATGGACCGCCATGCGCCGACCGCCCTATGTAACGTCAGTGACGTCAGTGACGCTTTGGCCTGCACTGAACGCGACTGCGAAGCGCTGATCCAGCGCTGGCACGGCCAGGGCCGCAACGCCTACGCGGTGACGGTGCGCTTCGCCATCACGAGCACCCCCGAACAGTTGACGATGGCGGGCGAACTCTGCCGCCGCCACCCCAGTGTCTACATGCAGACCCACGTGGCCGAGAACACCGATGAAGTGCGCTGGGTGACTGAGCTCTTCCCCGAAGCGCGCAGCTACCTCGACGTCTACCACCGCTCCGGCCTGCTGCACGAACGCGCCGTGCTGGCGCACGGTATCTGGCTCGACGCCCACGACCGCATGCTGTTGCGCGATACCGGTGCACACATCGCGCACTGCCCCAGCAGCAATCTCTTTCTGGGCAGCGGGCTCTTCGACTGGCAAGCCGCCATCGACAGCGGCCACCGCGTCAGCGTCGCCAGCGACGTGGGCGGCGGCACCTCGCTCAGCCTGCTGCGCACGCTGGCCGAGGCCTACAAGGTGCAGGCCTTGCGCGGCACCCACTTGAGCGCCTGGACCGCCCTGCACGCGGCCACACGCGGCGCCGCCGAAGCGCTGGGCCTGTCGCACGAGATTGGCACGTTGGAGCCAGGCGCCGTGGCCGACGTGGTGGTGTGGGACTGGGCCGTGGGGCCGGTGGCCGCACAGCGCGACGCCGTGGCGCGCCGTGTGCTGCCAGGATTGCCGGGATTGCCGACCCTGCAGCCACAGCCGCTGCACGCGCGTGTGTTTGCGTGGATGACGCTGGGTGACGAGCGCAATGTCGCCGCAACCTACGTCGCGGGCCAGCGACAGTACGAACGAAAGGTGGCCGCATGCTGAGACTTGAACTCACCGGCATCAGCAAGCAGTACCCGGCCGTGCGCGCTTGCGACCGCGTGTCGCTGCGCGTCAAGCCAGGCGAGATCCACGCTGTGCTGGGTGAAAACGGCGCGGGGAAACGCACGCTGATGAAGATCATCTACGGCGCCGTGCGAGCTGACGAAGGCCAGATCCAGTGGAACGGCCAGGCCGTGAAAGTCACGAGCCCGGCGCATGCGCGCAAGCTCGGCATCAGCATGGTGTACCAGCACTTCAGCCTCTTCGACACGCTGACAGCGGCCGAGAACGTGTGGCTGGGCCTGGACAAGTCGCTCAGCCTGCCCGAGGTGGCCACGCGCATCGGCGAAGTGGCCAGCAGCTACGGCCTGGACGTGGACGCGCAGCGGCCCGTGCACACGCTCAGCGTCGGTGAACGGCAGCGTGTGGAGATCGTGCGCGCGCTGCTGACGAAGCCGCAGTTGCTGATCCTGGACGAGCCGACTTCAGTTCTGACACCGCAGGCGGTGGAGAAGCTTTTCGTCACGCTGCGGCAACTCAGCGAAGGCGGCTGCAGCATCCTGTACATCAGCCACAAGCTCGACGAGATTCGCGCGCTGTGCCACCACTGCACCGTGCTGCGCGGCGGCAAGGTCACGGGCGAGGTGGACCCTGCAAAAGAGAGCAACGCCAGCCTGTCGCGCCTGATGATCGGCACCGAGCCGCCAAAACTGCAACACGAGAGCCGAGCGGCCGGCCCCACGGTGCTGGCGGTGCAGCAGCTGAACCTGGTCAAGCAAGACCCCTTTGGCATGGACCTGCAAGGCATTGACCTGCACGTGCGAGCCGGTGAGATCGTCGGCATGGCCGGTGTCTCTGGCAACGGCCAGCAGGAACTGATGGCCGCGCTGTCGGGCGAAGACCCGCGCGCTGCGCCAGCGAGCATCCGGATGAACGGCATCAACATCGGGCGGGCCAGCCCTGGCGCACGCCGCGCGCTGGGGCTGCACTTCGTGCCCGAAGAGCGCCTGGGCCGCGGCGCCGTGCCCACGCTGAGCCTGGCGCAGAACACGCTGCTGACGCGTACCGAGACCGTGGGCCGCGGCGGCTGGCTGCACACCGGCCGCGTGCAGCGCCTGGCCGATGAATTGATCGCGCGCTTCAACGTCAAAGCCGGCGGTGCAAGTGCCGCCGCGAAGAGCCTGTCGGGCGGCAACCTGCAAAAATTCATTGTCGGCCGCGAGATCGCCGCGAGCCCGAAACTGCTGATCGTGAGCCAGCCCACCTGGGGCGTGGACGTTGGCGCGGCGGCGCAGATTCGCGGTGAACTGCTCAAGCTGCGCGACGAGGGTTGCGCGCTCTTGGTGGTGAGCGAAGAGCTGGACGAACTGTTCGAGATTGCCGACCGGCTCGTCGTCATCGCCAAGGGGCGCGTGTCGCCCAGCGTGGCGACCGTGGAGGCCACGCTGGCGCAGATTGGCGAATGGATGTCGGGGCTTTGGGACGTGAACCAGGCAGCCGCTGCCGGGGTCACAGCGGACGTGGCCGCATGATCAAGCTCGAAGCCCGGCCGCAGCCGTCCAAGTGGATGTCACTGGCGTCGCCGCTGCTGGCGCTGGCCGTCACGGTGCTGATCGGCGTGTTGCTGTTCATGCTCTTGGGCAAGGACCCGCTGCGCGGCTTGCAAGTGTTTTTCATCGAGCCGGTGAAGAACCTGTACCAGATCAGTGAACTGTCGGTGAAGGCCACGCCGCTGATCCTGATCGCGCTGGGCCTGGCGGTGTGCTACCGCTCCAACGTGTGGAACATCGGCGCTGAAGGGCAGTTTGTCGCCGGCGCCTTGTGTGCCGGCTGGGTGGCGATGCAGGCGGGGCCTGATTTGGCGTGGATGGGCCGCTGGATCGTGGTCTTCGTGCTGATCGGTG
>JAYSYB010000556.1:0-3102 GCA_043716775.1 Rubrivivax sp. | reverse complement strand
ATCGGCTACCGCAGCCGCCATGAATCCCTGATCGAACGCGTCGGCCGCCGCATGCTCAGCACGCCACACGGCGAGTTTGAGTGCACCGTTTTCCGCGACAAGAGCGGTGGCTTGCACTTAGCCCTGTGTCACGGGCAATGGTCCATCGCGGATGAAGTGCCCGTGCGGGTGCACGAACCCTTCACGGCTTTTGACCTTCTGGACACGCGCGGCGAAGGCCATTCGTGGCCCCTGGGCTTGGCGTTGTCGACACTCCGGGCCGGGCCCTTCGGGGTGGCCGTTTTGCTCAATTGCAGCGGCGACGCCGCGTCGCTGGTTCCACAGATGACGCCGCAGACGGCGGCGGCACCCAATCGCCCCCAGATGGACCTTCGCACCTACGGCATCGGAGCTCAGGTCCTGCTTGAACTGGGTGTGCGGCGCATGCGACTGCTGGGCAGCCCGCGTCGCATGCCCAGCATGGTGGGCTACGGCCTAGAAATCACCGGCTTCTGGGCCGCACCGGCCTGAAGGAAGACGCCATGCAGGAAGCAGACAAGGGTGACGTGGGTGAGTTGATCGGCGAAGGCCTGCGGATTGGCATCGTGCGAGCACGGTTCAACGACGCCATCACGCAACGACTCGGCCAGTCATGCCTGGCCGAACTGGATCGGCTGGATGTCAACGAAGGCGACATCAAGTACGTCACCGTTCCGGGCGCGCTCGAGGTGCCGATTGCGCTGAAAGCCATGGCGGAAAGCGGCGACTTTGATGCCCTGGTGGCCTTGGGCTGCATCATCCGCGGCGAGACTTACCACTTCGAGTTGGTGTCCAACGAAAGTGGCGCGGGCGTCACTCGGGTCGGGCTGGACCACGGCGTGCCCATTGCCAACGCGATCCTGACCGTCGAGAACGAAGCGCAAGCCTGGGCCCGTGCCGATTCAAAAGGGCGCGACGCGGCCCGCGTTGCCGTCGAAATGGCCAACCTCCTGGAAGACCTCTCGTGACCGACACACCCACGCGCAAAGGCGCAGCGCCAAAGTCCGCGCGCAGAAGGTCCCGCGAGTTCGCGCTTCAGGGGCTGTACCAGTGGTTGTTGTCGGCCGAATCGCCCGCCGCGGTGCTGACACACATCGCCGAGCAGGACGGCTTTGCGAAATGCGACCGCGTGCTCTTCGACACGCTGCTGCACGGCTGCATCGAACACGCCTCTGCCCTGGACGCTGTGCTGGCCCGCCACGTCGACCGCAAGACGTCCCAGTTGTCCCCGGTGGAACACGCGGCGCTGCTGATCGGCAGCTACGAATTGATGCACTGCCCCGAAGTGCCGTACCGAGTCGTCATCAATGAAAGCGTTGAGCTGGCCAAGTCCTTTGGCGGCACGGACGGCCACAAATACGTCAATGGCGTGCTGGACCGCTGCGCCGCAGACTTGCGCCCGGACGAGGCCCGCCCACAGACTCGTTCGCAAAAGACGGCTGCAGAACCCACTGCTGAGGGCACTGGCGCTTCCTAGGCGGCGAAGAGGGCCCCAGCCGGGACTTTCGTTGCGTCGGTTTTCATTACAGTGCCAAAAGTGACTCGACGCGGGCCCGATGCAGCAACGCAGATCGGCGTTCTAAATCAACAACTTAGGGCCCTCTCCAGGGCGGCGGCACAGATTCTGCTTGTGCTTATTCAATTCTGCTTCGGCAGCTTGTCGAATCCGCAATAACCCGTAATTTGGAGATTTCAACGTGCGCCGGACACTCCCCATCTTTGCTCTGACTTCTCTGATCGCCTTGGCTGCCGGTTCGGCCAACGCTTATGTCACGTACAGCGGTGTCGACGTTAATGGCAACAACACCCGATTGGCGGCAACGCCGTTCTCGGCCGCCGCAGACAGCAGTTTCAGGGCCATGCTGTCGGGGGTGGGCACCGAGACTTTCGAAACCCAGGCCGTGGGTGCACCAGCCCCGCTGCTGTTGAATTTTGGCGCCGCGGGTACCGCCACACTCACCGGCGGTGGTGGTCGCGTCACCGCAACCGACCCCAGCTCAATCAGCGTGGGGCGTTACAGCGTGCCGGGCGGTTCGAACTATTGGGACGTGACTGCCAGTGCGTCCAACTCTTTCCAGATCAACTTCAGCCAAGAAATCGCCGCCTTCGGCTTCTACGGCATTGACATCGGTGACTTCCAGGGCACCGTGCAGCTGGAGCTGGTGGACGGTGCCAACCGCGTCATCGCTTCGCTCAACGTTCCATCCGCGCCGCAGGCGCTGGCGAATGGCAGCGTGCTGTACTTCGGGCTGATCGCCGGCAACAGTTCTGAGCTCTTCAGGTCCGTTCGCTTCAACACAATCGGTGGCGGTGGCACGGTCACCGACGTCTTCGGCTTCGACAGCATGACCATTGGCACGCAAGCCCAGGTGGTTCCCCCCGGTCGGATTCCTGAGCCCGGCTCTTTGGCACTCGTAGGTGCGGCGCTTTTGGGTCTGGGGTTCACCCGACGCAACCGCGGCTGATCTCACCGCGCAAGCAATTGGTTGACGGCGGCCGCAGGCCGCCGTTTTTCATGGCGGTGCTCGCTTCCGGCTTGCTTGGGGTCAGAATTGTCGGCCTCCTCTGACCGGACTGAACGCCGTGATCCGCACCGCCCGCAGGCTCAACCATATCGAGCCTTTTTACGTCATGGAGCTGGCCAAGGCGGCTTCGGCCATCGCGCACAGCTCCGCCTGCGACCCCGCGCAAGGCGGCGAGCCGATGGTCTTCCTCAACATCGGCGAACCCGATTTCACCGCCGCGCCTGCGGTGAGCCAAGCCGCGACAGCGTGCCTGCAGGGCGGCCACACCCAATACACCCAGGCCACGGGCCTGCCTGCGCTGCGTGAGCGCATCAGCGCCTGGTACAGCAGCCGTTTTGGCGTGGCAGTGGACCCCGAGCGCATCGTCGTCACCGCCGGCGCCTCGGCCGCCCTGCAACTGGCTTGTCTGGCGCTTTTCGAGCCCGGTGACGATGTGCTGGTGCCTGACCCCAGCTACCCCTGCAACCGCCATTTCGTCGCCGCCGTGGGTGCGCAGGCGCGGCTGCTGCCCACCAACCCGGCCAGCCGCTTCCAACCCGACGCCACCACGGTGCGCTCG
>JAYSYB010000555.1:0-3111 GCA_043716775.1 Rubrivivax sp. | reverse complement strand
GATCACCCAGCACGGCATCACGCACCCGTTGCTTCAAGGGCCCGCGGAACCAGCGTGCCAGCGGCACCGCAAAGCCCATCTTCGGGCGGTACAGCACGTCAGTGGGCAGCATCGGTTCGAGCGCCTTCTTCAGCATGTACTTGCCTTCCTGGCCGCGCATCTTCAAGCCGCTGGGCAGGGTGGCCAGCCATTCCACCAGCGGGTGATCCATCAGCGGCTCGCGCACTTCCAAAGAGTGGGCCATGCTGGCGCGATCGACCTTGGTATTGATGTCGCCCACCAGGTAGGTCTTCATGTCCAGGTACTGGATCAGCGCCAGCGGGTCGTCGGTGGCGGCCTTGGCGGCGTGCTGCTCGAACACCTGCAGCGCGTCGTAGCCGGCCAGTTGGCGTTGCAGCGCCGGGCTGAACAACCGGGCCCGCATCGGCCCGCGCAGGATCGAGACGGTGTGGAAGTAGGCCTCGACCGAATTGCGCGCCATGCCCTCGAAGGTGGTCTTGGCGCGGAACACCCGCGGCGCCCAGTCGGCCTTGGGATACAGGCGGCCCAGCATGCCGAACAGCGGCTGGCGGATGGCCGGCGGCAGGGCCGAGCGCATGCGCTCTTCCATCAGGTGCATGCGGTAGCGGCGGTAGCCGCCGAAGGTCTCATCACCGCCGTCACCCGAGAGGGCCACCGTGACATGCTTGCGCGCCAATTGGCAGACGCGGTAGGTGGGGATGGCCGAGCTGTCGGCATAGGGCTCGTCGTACAGCCGGGCCAGGGTGTCGATGAGGTCGAAGTCGTCGCTCTTGACGGTTTCGACCCGGTGGTTGGTGCGGTAGCGCTCAGCCACCATCGCGGCGAATTCGCTCTCGTTGTACAGCGGGTCGTCGAAGGCGATGGAGCAGGTGTTGACCGGCGCGGCCGACAAGCCGGCCATGGTCGCCACCACGGCGCTGGAATCGACGCCACCCGACAAAAATGCGCCCAGCGGCACTTCGGCAATCATGCGCAGGCGTACCGATTCCTGAAGCCGGTGGCGCAGTTCTTCGCAGGCGTCCTCCAGGCTGCTGGGGCTGTCCAGGCTGAAGTGAACATCCCAGTATTCACGCGGCGGGCCGACCGGCTCGCCGCGGCGGATCGCCAGGCTGTGGCCGGGCGGCAGCTTCAGGGCCTGGCGGAAGATGGTGCGCGGCTCGGCGACATAGCCCAGGGCGAAATACTCTTCGATCGCCTGCGGGTCGATGTCGCGCTTGAGCGCACTGCCCTGCGGCCCCTGGTAGGCCAGCAGCGACTTGAGCTCACTGCCGAACAGCAGCGTGCCGTCATCGAGCAGCGCGTAGTAGAGCGGCTTGACGCCCATGCGGTCGCGCGCCATGAACAGCGTCTGGCGGTTGCGGTCCCACAACACAAACGCGAACATGCCGCGAAAGTGGTCGACACAACGCTCGCCCCACTCTTCCCAGCCATGCACGATGCATTCGGTGTCGCTCTTGGTATGGAAGACATGGCCGGCGGCCTGCAACTCGGGGATCAGCTCCTGGTAGTTGTAGATCTCGCCGTTGAAGACGACGACCACCGACTGGTCTTCATTGAACAGCGGTTGCTGGCCGGTGGCCAGGTCGATGATCGACAACCGCCGGTGGCCGAAGCCCAGGCCGGGCTCGATGTGCAGGCTGCCCTCGTCGGGGCCGCGGTGCAGTTGGCTGTCGTTCATGCGCTGCAAGACGGCGCTGCTCACCGTACGGGTGCCGTGGGTGTCAAACAGGCCGGTGATGCCGCACATGAATCTGTCAACTCCTCAGGATGGGGTGGGGCTTAACAACTGTGCGCGCAGCCAACAGCCGTTCGTAGAGACCGCGGTAGGCCGACACCATGGCCTGCAGACTGAACTCGGATTCGACGCGGTTTCTGCCTGCACGGCCCATGGCCGCAGCAGCCACCGAGTCGGCCGCCAACCGCCCCAGGGCCGCAGCCAACGCGGCCACATCGTCCGCCGGCACCAACCAACCGGTGCGGCCGTGGTCCACCAGATCGGCGTTGCCGCCCACCGCCGTGGCCAGCACCGGCAAGCTGCTGGACATGGCCTCAAGAATGGTATTCGAGATTCCTTCGGCCAACGAAGGCAGCACAAAGCAATCCAGACTGCGCATGACATCCGCCACGTCTGCACGTTCACCGGGCAGCCACGCCAGCGAGGCCATGCCCGCACGGTCCAGCAGCTGCTGGGACTGGCCGCGCAATGGCCCGTCACCCACCATCACCAGACGCAAGCGCGAGCGCAGCGCCGGCTGCTGCTGCAGCAGCAGCACGAAGGCCTTGGCCAGCGCCGTCTGGTTCTTGACCGTCTGCATGCGGCCCACCGTGCCCACCAGAAAAAGGCCAGGTTCGGTGAACGGGCAACCCGCGAGCGGCGCCGTTGTGGCGTCGGCGGGGCTGAAGCGAACACTGTCAACGCCGTTGCAGATGCGCGTGACCGCCGAAGGCGGTACGGCAATCGGGCCCTGCAGGTAGGACTGCAAATCGCGAGACAGCGCCACCCAGTGCTGCACAAAGGGACGAAAGACACGGCGGTTCCACTGCAGCAGGCGGTTCGATCCGTCGAGGTCGCCGACATCGCGGCCGTGCTCGCCGTGGATTCGCACCGGCACACCGGCCAGCCAGGCGGGCAACTGGCACTCCAGCGCCGACAGGTTGCGGGTGTGAACGATGTCGGGGCGCAGCGCGCGCAAGAGCCGATACAGCCGCGGATACAACCACCAGGTCTGACCAGGTGGTTTGTGCAGCGCGATGAACTTGACATCCTGCCGCCGCACGCGCTGCGCAAAAGCGGGTACCACGTCATCCAGCGCCACGACCACATGCTGGAAGGCGGACTCCGGCAGGTGATTGATCAGGTTGACGACACCGTTCTCGAGGCCGCCGGTGTCGAAGCGGTAGAGCACATGTACCAGCAGTGCGGGCCGGTTGTCGGCATGAGCGGTCATCGGTCGCGACAAAACGGACCACCCTGTTCGACCTTGTAGAGGTCTGCAGGCTGCGGGCGCGCCAGGTTGCGGAACGCGCGCTCCACCGCGTGGGCAGCCGAAATGCCCTGTCGCGACAGCAGCCCTGCAGCGTCGGCGATCC